>JAAOZZ010000231.1 GCA_012274175.1 Betaproteobacteria bacterium | reverse complement strand
GCGACTTGCTCATCTTCTCGCCGGAGAGCTGCAGGAAGCCGTGCACGTACACGTTGTCCGGCACCTTGCGATCGGAGAACTTGAGCATCGCCGGCCAGAAGAGCGTGTGGAAGTAGATGATGTCCTTGCCGATGAAGTGGATCTGCTCCAGGTTCTTGTCGGCGAGGTACTTGTCGAAGTCCTGCCCCTTCTTCTCGAGGCAGTTCTTGAGCGAGGCGAGATAGCCGATCGGGGCGTCGAGCCAGACGTAGAAGTACTTGCCCTTCGCACCCGGGATCTCGATGCCGAAGTAGGGCGCGTCGCGGGTGATGTCCCAGTCGTTGAGCCCCCCGTCGAGCCACTCGAGCACCTTGTTGGACACCTCGGGCTGGAGCTTGCCGTCCTGGGTCCAGGCGCGCAGGAACTCGACGCAGCGCGGGTCCGACAGCCGGAAGAAGAAATGCTCGGACTTCTTCAGGACGGGCTTGGCGCCAGTGAGCACCGAGTAGGGGTGTTTCAGGTCGGTGGGCGCGTAGACCGCCCCGCAGTTCTCGCACGAGTCGCCGTACTGGTCCTTGGTGCCGCACTTGGGGCACTCGCCCTTGATGTAGCGGTCGGGCAGGAACATCTTCTTCACCGGATCGAAGAACTGCTCGATCGTCCTGGACTCGATGAAGCCGGCCTTCGTGAGCGCGAGGAAGATCGCCGAGGAGAGCTCCCGGTTCTCCTCCGAATGCGTGGTGTGGAAGTTGTCGAAGCTGATGCCGAAGCGCTGGTAGTCGCGCTTGTGGCCCTCGGCCACCTTGGCGATCAGCTCCTCGGGCGTGGTGCCCTCGGCCTCGGCCTTGAGCATGATGGGGGCGCCGTGGGTGTCGTCGGCGCACACGAAATTGACCTTGTGTCCCTGCAGGCGCTGGAACCGCACCCAGATGTCGGCCTGCACATACTCCATGATGTGGCCGATGTGGAACGGGCCGTTGGCGTAGGGCAGCGCGGTGGTGACGAAAAGCTTGCGGGGCATGAAAGGTATAGTCGAGGCTCCGCGATGATAGCAAATTGCTTTAAGATTCCGTGTTGCCTCATCGCGCCGGACCCCCAACCCCATGCCACCTACCGAGAAGGACGTCCTCGACGCCCTGTCCGAGCTGATCGATCCGGTCACCGGCCGCAACTACGTCGAGTCGAAAAGCGTGAAGAACGTGAAGGTCGAGGGCGACCGGATCGCGCTCGACGTGGTCCTGGGCTATCCCGCCCGCGGCGTGCTGGAGACCGTGCGCAAGCAGGTGGCCGAGCGGCTCGCCAGGCTGCCGGGCGCGGCCCACGCGGCCGTGAACGTCCAGTCGAAGATCGTCTCCCACGCCGTGCAGCGGGGTGTAAAGCTCGTGCCGGGGATCAAGAACATCATCGCCGTGGCCTCGGGCAAGGGCGGCGTGGGCAAGAGCACGACGGCGGCCAACCTCGCGCTGGCGCTCGCCGCGGAAGGCGCCTCGGTGGGCATGCTCGACGCGGACATCTACGGGCCGTCGCAGCCGCTCATGCTGGGCATCACCGGGCGGCCCAGCTCCCGGGACGGCAAGACGATGGATCCCATGGAGGGCCACGGCATCCAGGCGATGAGCGTGGGCTTCCTGATCGAGGCGGACACGCCGATGGTCTGGCGCGGCCCGATGGTCACCCAGGCGCTCGAGCAGCTCCTCACCGAGACCAAGTGGCGCGACCTCGACTATCTCGTGGTCGACCTGCCGCCGGGCACCGGCGACATCCAGCTCACGCTCGCGCAGAAAGTGCCCGTGACCGGGGCCATCATCGTCACCACGCCCCAGGACATCGCCCTCATCGATGCCCGCAAGGGCCTCAAGATGTTCGAGAAGGTGGGAATCCCGATCCTGGGGGTGGTGGAGAACATGGCGATCCACATCTGCTCCCAGTGCGGCCACGCCGAGCACATCTTCGGCTCGGGCGGCGGCGAGAAGATGTGCAAGGACTACGAGGTGGAGTTCCTAGGCAGCCTGCCGCTCGACATCCGCATCCGCGAGCAGGCCGATTCCGGCAAGCCCACGGTGGTGTCGGACCCGGACGGGCCGATCTCCGCGATCTACCGCGACATCGCGCGCAAGGTCGCCGCGCGCATCGCGCGCCAGTCCGAGGACCGCACGGCGGTGTTCCCGAAGATCGTCATCCAGAACAATTAAGTATCCGTCATTGAATACGACCTGGGCGATCGTTGGAGCGGACGACAAGTCGCCGCTCAACTCCGCGAGCGAAAGGCTGAAGACGACCGGGGCGATCTTTGGAGCGGACGAAAGGTCGCCGTTCCAACCCATGGGCAAGAGGCCATGAGCATCAAGAGCGACAAGTGGATCCGCCGCATGGCGGCCGAGCACGGCATGATCGAGCCGTTCGAGGCGCGCCAGGTGCGCGAGGCCGACGGCAAGCGCATCGTTTCCTACGGCACCTCCAGCTACGGCTACGACGTGCGCTGCTCGGACGAGTTCAAGGTCTTCACCAACATCAACTCGACCATCGTCGACCCCAAGAACTTCGACGAGAAATCCTTCGTGGACCTGAAGGGCGCCGTGTGCATCATCCCGCCCAACTCCTTCGCGCTGGCGCGCACGGTCGAGCGGTTCCGCATCCCACGCAACGTCCTGGTGATCTGCCTGGGCAAGAGCTCCTACGCGCGCTGCGGCATCGTCGTGAACGTGACCCCCCTCGAGCCGGAATGGGAAGGCTTCGTGACCCTGGAGTTCTCCAACACCACGCCCCTGCCGGCCAAGATCTACGCCAACGAGGGGGTCGCGCAGATGCTCTTCTTCGAATCCGACGAGGTGTGCGAGACCTCGTACCGCGACCGGGGGGGCAAATACCAGGGCCAGCAG
>JAAOZZ010000230.1 GCA_012274175.1 Betaproteobacteria bacterium | reverse complement strand
GGGCTGCGGCGGCCACCTCAGCCGTCCCGCCACGAACGCGGACCTGCCGGCCATCCGCGCCCTGGTCGAGGGGGTGCTGCGCGAATACCGCCTCGCGCCCGATCCCGACGGCACCGATGCCGATCTCGCCGACCTCGATGCCGGATACTTCCGGCGCGGCGGCACATTCGACGGGGTGTTCGCGGTCGACGGGCGCCTCGCCGGATGCTGCGGCGTGCGCTCCCTCGAGGCCGGGACGTGCGAGTTGCGCAAGATGTATGTCGCCGCGGGCTCCCGCGGCCAGGGACTCGGCTCGCGGCTTCTCGCGCGCGCCCTCGCCTTCGCCCGCGGTCGCGGCATGGGCCGCATCGAGCTGGAGACCGCCTCCGTCCTCGAGGACGCGATCGCGCTCTACGGCCGCGCCGGCTTCACCCCCGTCGCGCGCCCCTGCCACGCCCGCCGCTGCGACCAGGCCTTCGCCCTCAACCTCTGATAGCGGAAAAAGGGGTCAGGTTACTTTTTCGCCCACGGGACGAAAAAGTAACCTGACCCCTTTTTGGACTATGCGGCTTCGCCGGCGGCGTGTCCCGAGGCCCAGGCCCACTGGAAGTTGAAGCCGCCGAGGTGGCCCGTCACGTCGACCGCTTCGCCGATGAAGTACAGGCCCGGCACCGCGAGCGCCTCCATCGTCTTCGACGAGAGTGCCCGCGTGTCGACGCCGCCCAGGGTGACCTCCGCCTTGTTGTAGCCCAGGGTGCCGCTGGGCTGCACGGGCCAATCGCCGAGCGCGCGTGCCGCCGCTTCGATTTGCGCGTCGGACATTTCCGCGAGGGGCTTCGCGAGCCCGTGGGCCTCGCACCACGACTGCGCGAAGCGGCGGGGAAGGCGCTGCGCGAGGAGCGTCGCGGGCAGCATGGGCGAGCGCCTTTCGCTCGCGAGCCACGAGCGCGCATCCACGCCGGGAAGCAGGTTCACGTGGATCGGTTCCTTCGCGCCCGCCGCCTGCCAGTACGAGGAGGCCTGCAGGATCGCGGGACCCGACAGGCCGCGGTGGGTGAAGAGCAGGGCCTCGCGGAATCGCCCGTCCGCGCACGACACCTCGGCGTCCAGCGAAACGCCCGCGAGGTCGCCATAGCGCGTGAGCAGCTCCGCGTCGAAGGTGAGCGGGACCAGCGCGGGCTTCGGCGGCACCACGGCGAGCCCGAACTGCTCCGCCACGCGGTAGGCGAAAGGCGTGGCGCCGATCATCGGCACCGTGAGCGCGCCGGTGGCGATCACGAGCGAGGCCGCGCGCACCGCGCCACGGTCCGTATCGACGACGAATGCGCCGTCCTCGCGCCCCACGCCCCGCACCGCGCACGGCTGCCACCAGGCCACGCCCGCCGCGCGGCATTCGGCCACCATCATGTCAATGATGGCGCGCGCGCTCCCGTCGCAGAAGAGCTGCCCCAGGGTCTTCTCGTGATAGGCGATGCCGTGCCGTTCCACCAGCGCCACGAAGTCCCGCGGCGTGTAGCGCGCGAGCGCCGAGCGGCAGAAGTCGGGGTTGCGCGAGAGGAAGTCGCGGTGCGTCGCGTGGAGGTTGGTGAAGTTGCACCGCCCGCCGCCGGAAATGCGGATCTTCTCGCCCACCTTGCCGTAGTGGTCGACGAGGAGCACGCGCCGCGAGCGCGCGCCCGCGGTCGCCGCGCACATCATTCCCGCGGCCCCCGCGCCGATGACGGCCACGTCGAACGAATGCGCGCCGGCCGCCGTCAACGGGGCGCCCGGCGACGCAAGGCGGGGGAAGTGGCCATGGATGGATGATCGGATCGATTCGCCCCGAGATCATCCCCCAAGCGCGCGCCCCGTGAAAGGGAGCCGCTCCCCGCGGGATGCGAGCGGCGACGCTGGTAAGATTCGCTACTCCCGCATCGTCGTCCCTCGCGCATGCCATCCCGCATCTCGCTCGTCACCGCCGGGTTGTTCGCGGCGTCCGTCGCCATTTCGGGCCCGCCTCGCGCGGCACCCCCGGATTCGCCGGCGCACGCCGCCTCGCGGCCCGATGCCGTCGAGGCGCAGGCCGGCTCCCAGGCGGGCCTGTCCTCCACGGCGGAGCGGGTGTACGAGATGGCCAAGCCGCGCATCCTGCAGGTGCGCACGCTGTTGCAGGCGGCGGGGCGCCAGACCACCCTGGGCTCCGGCTTCCTGGTGAGCGTCGACGGCTACGCCATCACGAACTACCACGTCGTGTCCCAGTTCGCCCTCGATCCGAGGACCTACCGCCTGGAATACCTCGCGCCCGACGGCGCGCGCGGTCCGTTGAGCCTGCTCGCGATCGACGTGGCCCACGACCTCGCGGTGGTGCGCGTCGACCACGCTGCGGGCCTGCCGTGGTTCGAGTTCGATCCGCGGGCGCTCGCCGGCAAGCTTCCCAAGGGCGAGCGCATCTACGCCATGGGCAATCCCCTCGACCTGGGCTTCACCATCATCGAGGGCACCAACAACGGGCTCGTGGACAAGAGCTACGACGAGCGCATCCATTTCTCCGGCGCGATCAACCCCGGCATGAGCGGCGGACCGGTGACCGCGGCCGACGGGCGCATCGTGGGAGTGAACGTCGCCAAGCGCCTCGACGGCGAGCAGGTGGGCTTCCTCGTGCCCGCCCGGTTCGCCGCGGCGCTGCTCGAGCGCGCGCGCAAGGGCCCGCCGCTCGTGCTGGACAAGGCGCGCGAGGAAGTGGGCCGCCAGCTCGACGGCTGGCAGGCGGCGTTCTACGAGGCCCTCCGGACCCAGGGCTTCCGCAGCGCGGAGTACGGCCCCTACCGCGGCCTCGAGAGCTCGGCACCCTGGATGACGTGCTGGGCGGCCACCAACGCGGACCAGATCCCCAAGCCGCGCACGGCGGTGAACACCACCCGCTGCTCGAGCGCCACCGGGGTCTTCGTCTCCGACCGCATCCTCACCGGCCGCGTCGACCTCACCTATTCGTACTACAAGGCGATCGACCTCAACGCATTCCAGTTCGCGCGCGAGCTCTCGCAGCGCTCCGGCGGGCGCCTCTTCGGCCCCGGCGGCGGCAAGCGCCTCACCGAGCAGGAATGCCGCGACGACTTCGTGTCCACCGGCGGCGCCGACACGCCGCCCCTGCGCGCCACGTGGTGCATGCGCGCCTATCGCGAGTTCGAGGGCCTGTACAACGTGACCCTGCTCGCCCTCACCCAGGACCGCAGCCGCGAGGCGCTGCTCGCGCAGCTCACGATGCAGGGCGTGTCCCATGCCAACGCCGTCGCCCTGGGCCGGCGCTTTCTCGAGGCGATCCGGTGGGCGCGGTGATGTGGATCGAGGTGCTCTCGCGCTACGGCGAGGTCGCGGCGCGCGAACGCGTCGACGCCGCCGAGGCGCGGGTGGGCCGGGCCTTCGATAACGACGTCGTGGTGGACGATCCCCACGTGGCCCCGCACCACCTGCGCATCTATCGCGGCGAGGACGGAGAGCTCATCGCCGAGGACCTGGGCTCGGTGAACGGGATGTATCCGGAACACGGCGCCAAGCGGGTCCCGCGGCTGCCGCTCGCGGGCGAGCCGGGAATCCGCATCGGGCGCACCACGCTGCGGGTGCACGACGGGGCCCACCCGGTCGCGCCGGAGCGGCCGCTCACGCCTCCACGCGCCCATGCCGAGTGGGCCATGGGACTCGCCGCGGCGCTCCTCGCGCTGCTCCTGCTGCTGCAATGGCTCACCCTCACGACCGAGCCCAGCGCCAATGTGGTCCTGCTGCCGCTGCTGGGATTCGCCACGGTGCTGGCACTCTGGAGCGGCGTGTGGGCGGTGCTCTCGCGCGTGTTCTTCGGCCAGGCGCGCTTTTCGCTGCAGCTGCGCATCGCGCTCACCGCCTCGATCGCGCTGGTGCTGTGGGACCAGCTCGCCGAGTCGCTCGCGTTTTCCTTCGCGTGGCGCGAGATGGCCGAATACGCGGGACTCGGCACGTGGGCGTTGCTCGCGGCCACGTGCTACGCCCACCTGCACGCCATCGGGCCGCGGCACATGCGCGCGGCGATGGGCATCGTGCTGGCGCTCATGGCCGCAGGAGCGCTGCTGCAGTACGCGACCCAGACCGAGACACGCAACCTCCTGGGCCAGCGCGCGAGCCTGGGCGAGCTGCGCCCGCCCGCCTTCCGGCTCGCGCCGCTCGCGACCACCGACGAGTTCTTCGAACGCGCCGGGAGCACGAAGGTGAAGGTCGACCGGGCGCGCACCCGGGAGCCGTCCGGCGGGTTGCTCTCGGAATTCGAGAACCGCGACTGAAGGATCCCGCGCGCCGCTCGGCGCACGGGGCGATCGCGACTACTTCAGCGACTCGAGCTTCGACAGATCCACGGATTCCACGCCCGACTTGAGCGTGTCGATCGGGACGTTGTGGCCCGAGGCGGAAACGACGAAGCGCTTCGCCAGCACGACCTCGTACTTGTTCGTGCCGCCGCGCTTGTTCAGTTCCTCGTGGACCAGCCGGTCGCCTTCCGAGCGCGTCACCTCGCGCCGGTTCGAGTCCTCGTGCTCACCCTGCACGCCCATCCACGCGGCCAGCCCCATGAGGCCCGCGGCGCCGCCGGTATCGGTCACTTCCAGGTCGATCCGCTCGCCCTTGCCGTCGCTGTAGACGCCTTCCGCCTTGGCGATCATGAAGCCCTTCACGCCGCTGCGGTCGGTGCGCATGTCGGTGCGCGGCAGGCCCGCGAGCTTCTCGGGCAG
This sequence comes from Betaproteobacteria bacterium, assembly GCA_012274175.1. GTDB lineage: Bacteria > Pseudomonadota > Gammaproteobacteria > Burkholderiales > Usitatibacteraceae > Usitatibacter. The sequence goes on along the minus strand of JAAOZZ010000230.1, from coordinate 1,971 downwards.
CATCGGCTTCAGCTGGTCGAGCTGCAGCGGCTCGACCCCCTTGCCGCCCGATAGCGCGGTCCCGAGGGCGGCCATCGCCGCCTCCGCCTGCTTGCTCGCGTCTCCGCTCTTCTGGGCGGACTCCATGTTGCGCCCGGCTTCCTCCATCTTCTTCGAGAAGGCGTCGAGCTTGCCCATGGGACTGTCCTTGTCGAACGTGACGCCGCCGCCTTCGTGGCGCCCGAGTCCCATCCCTCCCAGGCCGCCCATTCCCACTCCCGGCATCGCGTAGCGCAGCACCACCCCGCTCAGCACGCCGATCACCACCGCCAGCACGATGCACACGATCACCACCACCGCGGTGTATCCGGCCGCCTTCTCCTGCGGTGCGCGCATCAGCCGCGGCAACCCCAGGTAGAGCAGGTAGATCCCGTAGAGCGCGGCCAGCAGGACCAGGATGCCCAGCGCCGGGATGATCCTCACGATGCCCACGACCCACACCGGGGTATAGGCGTAGGCGACGACCTTCAGCGCCTGGGCCATGTTCTTCTGCGCGCCGAAGGTGGGGGCCAGCGCGTCCACGATGAAGGCCACCACGTAGACCATCACGACCGCCATCACGAGGGCGAAGACCGCGGCGGCGAGGCCCGACGTAACGCCCATCCGCATGGTGCCGGCGAACGGGACGCTCATCCCGACGAGGGACATGCCCACGAAACCGGCGAGGGCCGAGATGGCGGCGAGCGGCAGCACGTAGCCGGTGACGAGGGCCGCGCCGGAAGTCGTTTCGGCCGCGATCACGTCCCACTCGGTCCTGGGCGTGACGAGGATGTTCTTGACTCGGTCGATGAGGCTCATGGCAGTCCCCCTAGAACGTGAGCGATTCGCCGGGCGCGAGCGGGAATACCTTCACCGGCGCGTCTCCCAGCGCCTTCATGTATTCCTCGGGCGTGCCCTTGAGCTGCGGAGTCGTGCCGTAGTGCATCGGCACCGCGTACTTCGGCTTGAGCCATTCGCGGGTGGCGTAGGCCGCGTCCACGGGGTTCATCACGAAATGCCCGCCGATGGGGATCAGCACGATGTCCGGCTTGTAGCGCTCGCCGATCATCTTCATGTCGCCGAAGAGCGCGGTGTCGCCCATGTGGTAGATCTTGAAGCCGTTCTCGAGCTCGATGATGTAGCCCACGGGCTCGCCGCCCACGTGCACCTCGTCCTTGCCGGTGGCCGGGTTCTTCCATACCAGCTCCGAGGAGTGCTCCGCGTGCACGGCGGTGATCTTCACCCCCGTGGGTCCCCAGGGAGCGATGGTGCCGCCCTTGCCGAAGCGCGGCGCGAGCTCCAGCGGCAGGATCCCGAGGGCGACGATGGTCGAGTCGAGCCCCGCGGGCCCCCAGACCGGCGCGTGGTTCTTCTTGGAAAGCGCCGGCGCGTCGGCGAAATGGTCGAAGTGGGCGTGGGTGACGAGGATCAGGTCGACCTTGCCCAGGGCGTCCAGGTCCTTGTACTTCGCGGGCGTCTTCGGATTGCTCGTGACCCACGGGTCGACGACGATCACCTTGCCTCCGGGCGTGGTGATCTTCCAGCAGGCCTGGCCCAGCCAGAGCATCTCCGTCTTCTTCGCGTCCTGCGCGAAGACGGTTGCTGCGGCGAGCGCCAGGGCGATTCCGAGCCAGCGGGCAAGCGAATGCATGGGGTTCCTCCGGTCAGGTGCGGTGGGTGGGCGGATGCGATAATGAGCCCAATGGCCCCGACCGACAACCTCATCGACATCCGCGGCCTGCGCTACGGGTACCTCCGGCGCCCGGTCCTGAAGGGCGTCGACCTTGCGATTCCCCGCGGCAGCGTGGTCGCCATCCTCGGCACCAGCGGCTCGGGCAAGACCACGCTGCTGCAGCTCATCGGGGGCACGCTGCACCCCGCGGCGGGCAGCGTCACCGTCTGCGGCAAGGTGGTGCACTCCCTGGCCCCCCACGAGCTCTACGCGCTGCGCCG
>JAAOZZ010000229.1 GCA_012274175.1 Betaproteobacteria bacterium | reverse complement strand
GTGTCGATCACCGCGATCAGATCGCCACTGGTCACGCTTTCGCCGTCGTTCTTCACGATCCTGGCGAGCACGCCGTCGACGGGCGCGGGCAGCTCCAGCACCACCTTGTCGGTTTCGATGTCGATCAGGTTCTCGTCGCGCTTGACCGCCTCACCGGGCTTCTTGCGCCAGGCGACGAGGGTCGCCTCGGAGACCGATTCCGATAGCTGGGGCACTTTGACTTCGACTTGCATGGCGATGGCCTCTTTCGTTCGGGCTCAGGCGGCTTCTTTGCGGGAACCGGATTCGAGGCTCAACGCCGCCTCGACCAGCGCCTTCTGCTGCTCGTTGTGCAACTGCAGGTAGCCCACCGCCGGGGACGCCGACGAAGCGCGGCCCGCGTAGGAAAGCTGCTGGTCCGGCCGCAGGTGGCGCTGCAGGTAGTGCTGGATGCGGTGCCACGCGCCCTGGTTGCCGGGCTCTTCCTGGCACCACACCACGCTCTTCGCGTTGGGGTAGAGCTCGATCTGCGCGGCGAACTCGTCGTGGGGGAAGGGATAGAGCTGCTCGATGCGCACGACCGCCACGTCCTCCACGCCGCGCTTCGCCCGTTCCGCGACGAGGTCGTAGTAGACCTTGCCCGCGCAGAGCACCACGCGCTTCACCTTCTTCGGGGCGAGCTTCTCCGTTTCCGGGATGATCACCTGGAAGCCGCCCGTGGCGAGGTCCGCGAGGGGCGACGAGGCCTCCTTCTTGCGCAGCAGGCTCTTGGGCGTCATTACGATGAGGGGCTTCCTCATGGGCCGCTCCACCTGGCGGCGGATCATGTGGAAGAACTGCGCCGCGTTCGAGGGCACGCACACCTGGATGTTGTGCTCCGCGCACATCTGCAGGTAGCGCTCGAGGCGCGCCGAGGAGTGCTCCGGCCCCTGGCCCTCGTAGCCGTGGGGCAGGAACATCGTGAGGCCGCACATCCGGCCCCACTTCGCCTCGCCCGAGGCGATGAACTGGTCGACGACCACCTGCGCCCCGTTGGCGAAGTCGCCGAACTGCGCCTCCCAGATCACGAGCTCGAAGGGCTGCGCGGTGGCGTAGCCGTACTCGAACCCGAGCACCGCCTCCTCCGATAGCACCGAGTCGATCACCACGAAATTGCCCTGGCCACTGCGGATGTTCTGCAGCGGGATGTACACGCCGGAATCCCAGCGCTCGCGGTTCTGGTCGTGCAGCACCGAGTGCCGGTGCGCGAAGGTGCCGCGGCCCGAGTCCTGCCCGGAAAGCCGCACGGGATGCCCGTCGTTCACGAGCGAGGCGTAGGCGAGGTTCTCCGCCATGCCCCAGTCGAGCGCCGCCCGGCCCTCTCCCATCTCCCGGCGTGCGGCGAGCAGTCGCTCCACCGACGGATGGAGCTTGAAGTTGGGCGGGATGTCGGTCAGGCGCGAGGCCAGGTGCTTCAGCTTCGCGAGCGGCACCGCGGTCTGCGCCGGCTGCCTCCAGTCCACGCCGATGTACGGCGCCCAGTCGATGGCGAGCGCGGGCTTCAGGCCGTAGAGGATCTTCGGGTTCGTGCCCTTGCCCGCGTCCAGCGCGGCGCGCACGCTCGTCACCAGCTCGTCGGCGTGGCCCGCCGGGATCACGCCTTCGGCCTCGAGCTTCTCGGCGTAGAGCTTGCGGGTGCCGGGGTGCTGCGCGATCTTCTTGTACATGAGCGGCTGGGTCACGAACGGCTCGTCCTGCTCGTTGTGGCCCAGGCGGCGGAAGCACACCAGGTCGATCACCACGTCCCTGCGGTAGCGCTGGCGGAAGTCCAGGGCGATCGCCGCGACCATGACGCAGGCCTCCGGGTCGTCGCCGTTCACGTGGAAGACCGGCGCCTCGACCATCTTGGCGATGTCGGTGCAATAAAGCGACGAGCGCGCGTCTCGCGTGTCCGACGTGGTGAAGCCGATCTGGTTGTTCACCACGATGTGCACCGTGCCCCCGGTGCGGTAGCCGCGGGTCTGCGAAAGGGCGAGCGTCTCCATCACCACGCCCTGGCCCGCGAAGGCCGCGTCGCCGTGGATCAGCAGCGGCAGCACCTGGTCGCCGATGTGGTCGCCGCGGCGATGCTGGCGGGCCCGCACGGAGCCTTCCACCACCGGGTTCACGATCTCCAGGTGGGAGGGATTGAACGCGAGGGTCAAGTGCACCGCGCCCCCCGCGGTCTTGATGTCGGAGGAGAAGCCCTGGTGGTACTTCACGTCGCCCGATTGCAGCTCGTGGGCGTGCTTGCCCTCGAACTCCGAGAAGAGCTCCGCGGGGATCTTGCCCAGGTTGTTCACGAGGACGTTGAGCCGCCCGCGGTGCGCCATGCCGATCACGACTTCCTTGGCGCCCTGGGCGCCCACGTTCTCGATGATCGTGTCGAGCATCGGGATCATGCTCTCGCCGCCCTCGCCGGAGAAGCGCTTCTGGCCCACGTAGCGCGTGTGCAGGTAGCGCTCGAGGGTCTCCGAGGCGGTGATGCGCTCGAGGATCGAGCGCTTCGCCTCGGGGCCGAACCTGGGCGTCGACAACGACCCCTCGAAGCGCTGCTGGATCCAGCGCTTCTCCTCCGTCGACGAGATGTACATGTACTCGATGCCGATGGTGCCGCAGTAGGTCTTCTTCACGCTCTCCACGATGTCGCGCAGCCGCATCGGGCCCTTGGCGCCCTGCCACGATCCGGGCGAGAACTCCCGGTCCATGTCGGCTTCTCCCAGGCCGTAGTACGAGAGCTCGAGCTCCGGCACGGGCGTGCGCTCCAGGCGCTTGAGGGGATCGAGCTGCGAGTAGCGCGACCCCATCACGCGGTGGGCGCGGATGAACTGCAGCACCTTGAGGGACTTGTCGTCCGACGGCGCGGCCGAAGGCGCGAGCGGCGCGCCCGAGCGCGCCAGGCGCTCGAAGGCCGCGATCACGGGCCCGTGCGCCACGTCCGGGACCCCGCCGCCGTGCTGCCAGGCGTCGAACTGCGCTCTCCATTCGGGCCCGACCGAGGCGGGGTCGGCGAGGTAGCGCTCGTAGAGCTCCTCCACGAAGGGCGCGTTCGACCCGTACAGGAGGGAGGAGGCTTCGAATTCCTTCATGAGGCTTGCCATGGATCAGGTCCTCTGGCCGATCGGCACGACGTCGCGCTTCACGGGGCCGTTGTAGAGCTGCCGCGGCCGGCCGATCTTCTGCTCCGGATCCGAGATCATCTCGTTCCATTGCGCGATCCAGCCCACGGTGCGCGCGAGGGAGAAGATGCAGGTGAACATCGAGGTCGGGATGCCGAGCGCGCTTTGCACGATGCCGGAGTAGAAGTCGACGTTGGGATAGAGCTTGCGGGAGACGAAGTACTCGTCCTCGAGCGCGATCTTCTCCAGCGCCATGGCGAGCTTGAGCAGCGGCGCGTCGTGGATGTCGAGGGCGTCGAGCACCTCCCGGGTGGTCTCCTGCATGAGCTTGGCGCGCGGATCGTAGTTCTTGTACACGCGATGCCCGAAGCCCATGAGCTTCACACCCGAGTTCTTGTCCTTCACGCGCTTGATGAACTCGCCCAGCTTCGCGACGCCGCCTTCCCGCTGCAGGTCGATCAGCATCTGCAGCGCCGCCTCGTTGGCCCCGCCGTGGGCCGGTCCCCAGAGGCACGCGATGCCCGCGGCGATGCACGCGAACGGGTTGGCGCCCGAGGAGCCCGCGAGGCGCACGGTGGAGGTGGAGGCGTTCTGCTCGTGGTCGGCGTGGAGGATGAAGATGCGGTCGAGCGCGCGCACGACCACGTCGTTCACCTGGTATTCCTCCGCGGGCACCCCGAACATCATCTGCAGGAAGTTCGCGGTGTAGCTCAGGTTGTTGCGCGGATACATGAACGGCTGGCCCATGTTGTACTTGTAGGCCATGGCGACGATCGT
>JAAOZZ010000228.1 GCA_012274175.1 Betaproteobacteria bacterium | reverse complement strand
GTCTATTTCGATTTCGACTCGAACGCGGTGAAGGACGAGTACCGGGGTCTCATCACGGCCCACGCGCACTACATGGCCGACCACCGGGACCTGCACGCCCGCATCGAGGGCAATTGCGACGAGCGCGGCAGCCGCGAGTACAACCTCGCGCTGGGACAGCGCCGCGCCGAAGCGGTGAAGAAGGTGATGACGGTCCTCGGCGTTCCCGACGGCAATCTCGAGACCGTGAGCTTCGGCGAGGAAAAGCCGGTCGCCAACGGCCACGACGAGGCCGCCTGGGCGAAGAACCGCCGTGCCGACATCCGCTACGCGGGTGAATAGCACGAGGTCCGCGGCGGGAGTTGCCGCGCGCTGCCTGTGGCTTGCCGCCGCGCTCGCGGGCGCGGCGGCGGTTCCCGCGCGGGCGGGCCTGTTCGACGACGACGAGGCCCGCCGGCGCGTCGACAACCTCAAGCAGGAGCTGTCGCAGCAGGGACGCGACAACGAGGCGCGCATCGCCAAGCTCGAGGAGCAGATCCGCAACATCGGCGTGGTGGAGCTCCTGCGGCAGATCGACCAGCTGAACGCGGAGATCGCGAAGCTGCGGGGCCAGCTCGAGGTCCTGGGCAACGACAACCAGCAGATCCAGAAGCGGCAGCGGGATTTCTACCTGGACCTGGATTCGCGCCTGAAGCGCCTGGAAGGCGGCGGTGCCGGTGCCGGTCCCGCGCCGGCCGACGGCGTGGTCACGGGCGCGACGTCGGCGCCGGCCGTGCCGCCGGACGCATCCACCGCGGTGCCGGCCCAACCCGCGTCGAAGGAGGATCAGGCGCGGGAGGTGAAGGCGTACGACGCCGCCTCGAATCTCTTTCGCCGCAACGATTTCGCCTCCGCGGTGGATACCTTCCGGGCATTCCTCAAGGACTACCCGGCGAGCCAGCTTGCGCCGAACGCGCAGTACTGGATCGGCATCAGCTACGCCAACATGAAGGACTATCGCAACGCGTTGGCCACCCAGGAAGGGCTGCTCTCGAAGTACCCCCAATCGGCCAAGGCGCCCGATGCGCTGCTCGCGATCGCCGCGATCCAGGCCGAGCAGGGCGACGGCGGCAGCGCGCGCAATACGCTCGAGGACATCATCGCGCGCTATCCCGCGTCCGAGGCCGCGGGCAAGGCGCGCACGCGATTGTCGGCACTGCGCCGCTAGCCCGCGCGCCGTGGGATCGGCCGTCGTACTCGTCTCCGGCGGCCTCGATTCCGCCACGGTGCTCGCCATCGCGGTCTCCCAAGGCTGGCGCTGTCACGCGCTGTCGGTGGACTACGGCCAGCGCCACCGCTCGGAGCTCGATGCCGCCGCCATTGTGGCGCGCACGTTGGGCGCCGTGGAGCACCGCGTCGTGCGCCTCGACCTCGGGGTATTCGGCGGTTCCGCCCTCACCGATGCATCGATCGCGGTGCCGCGCGCTCCCAGCGCGGGAATCCCGGTCACCTACGTGCCGGCGCGCAACACGATCCTGCTCTCGCTCGCACTCGCCCATGCCGAGGTCACCGCGTCCGATGCGATCTACACAGGCGCCAATGCCGTGGACTATTCAGGCTATCCCGATTGCCGCCCCGAGTTCGTCTCCGCGTTCGAGCGCCTGGCCAACGTGGCCACCAAGCGTGCGGTCGAAGGATTTCCCATCCGGATAGAGGCGCCGCTCCTGCGCATGTCGAAAGCCGAGATCGTGCGTGCCGGCCGCGCGCTGGGGGTGGATTTCGCGCTCACGGTCTCGTGCTACGAAGCCGATGCGCAGGGCAGGGCGTGCGGCGAATGCGACGCGTGCCGCCTGCGGCGCCAGGGATTCGTGGAGGCCGGCGTAGCCGATCCGACGCGCTACCGGGCGCGGGATTGAGCAATCCGGGGACGCACCGCATCGCCGCGATAGAATGGCGCCTTCGCAATGGGGGAGGAGGCATCGTTGGGCAACGTCACGCATGCGGGCGCTCTCGTGGCATGGAGCGGCTTCGCGCTCGCCTTCGTCTTCGGCCTGGTGGCCAACCGCACCAACTTCTGCACCATGGGTGCCGTGTCGGACGTGGTCAACATGGGGAGCTGGGCGCGCATGCGCATGTGGCTGCTCGCCATCGCCGTGGCGATCCTGGGCGCCCATGCGCTGCAGCTTGCCGGCCTGGTGGACCTCTCCAAGTCCATCTACGTGCGCTCGAACTTCACGTGGCTTTCCTACGCCCTCGGCGGCTTTCTCTTCGGCGTGGGCATGACCCTGGGCTCCGGGTGCGGAAGCAAGACGCTGATCCGGATGGGCGCGGGCAACCTGAAGTCCCTCGTGGTCTTCGCATTCATGGGCATCGCGGCGTACATGACGCTGAAGGGGTTGTTCGGCATCTGGCGCGTGAGCTGGATCGACCCGGTGGCCATCGACCTCGCCAACTTTCACCTTCCGCGCCAGGACCTTCCCGCCATCGTCGTGGCCGCGACGGGGATCGATGGGCGCGCGGTCGAGGCCGCGGTCGCGCTGGCGGTCGCGGGCGCACTCCTCGTGTTCGTCTTCAAGGACCACGATTTCCGCACGAGCTTCGATCACATCCTGGGAGGCGTGGTGGTGGGCCTGGTGGTCGTGGCCGGCTGGTACGTGACCGGCCACCTGGGATACGGCGAGAACCCCGAGACGCTCGAGAACACCTTCTTCGGGACCAACAGCCACACCATCGAATCGTTCTCGTTCGTGGCTCCGGTGGCCTATTCCCTCGAG
>JAAOZZ010000227.1 GCA_012274175.1 Betaproteobacteria bacterium | reverse complement strand
TCACGATGCTCGCCGCGCTCGCGTTCGCCGTGGCGTACTTCGCGTGGGTGCGCGTTCCGGCGCTCGCGCTGCGATGGCCGGGCCGCAAGGCCGCGGCGATCGCCGGGGTCGGCGTGGCACTCGCCTACACGCTCATGACCGGCTACGCGGTGCCGGCGCAGCGCACCCTCGCGATGCTCGCCGTGGTGGCCGCGTGCGTGCTCGCCGATCGCCACGGCAGCGCCTCGCGGGTGCTGGCGCTCGCCGCCCTCGTCGTGGTGGTGCTGGACCCGTGGTGCGTGCTCTCGCCCGGGTTCTGGCTTTCCTTCGGCGCCGTGGCCTCGATCTTTTACGTGATGGCATCGCGCACGGGAAGGCACGGCAAGCTGCGGGGCGCGTTGCTCGAGCAGTTCGCCGTGACGGTGATCATGCTGCCGATGCTCGTCGCACTCTTCGGGCAGTTCTCCCTCGTCTCGCCCATCGCCAATGCGTTCGCGATCCCGCTGGTGAGCCTGGCCGTGGTGCCGCTCACCATCGCGGGGGCGTTCCTGCCGCTGCCCTTCCTGCTCGACGCGGCCCACGGGCTCATGCTCGGGATCATGGTGCCGCTGGAATGGCTCGCGGCGCTGCCCGCGGCCGCGGTCGAGAGCCACGCTCCCGCGCCGTGGACCGTCGTGGCCGCGATCGCGGGATGCCTCTGGCTGCTGGCCCCCCGCGGCTTCCCGATGCGCGCCTGCGGGCTCGCATGGATCGCGCCGCTCTTCGCGGTGCTGCCCCCGGCGCCCGCTCCGGGAGAGGCGTGGCTCGACGTGCTCGACGTAGGCAACGGGCTCGCGGTGGTCGTGCGCACCGCTTCCCATGCGCTCGCCTACGACACGGGGCCCACGTGGAGCGACGAGTCCGACAGCGGCGGGCGCATCGTCGTGCCGTTCCTGCGCGGCGAAGGCGTGGCCCGGCTCGACGGGCTGGTGATCTCCCACGCCGACGACGACCACTCGGGAGGTGCTGCCTCCCTCGTCGCGGCGCGCAAGCCTCCGTGGCTGCTCTCGCCGCTGCCCCCTGAGAATCCGCTGCACCGCCTGGTGGAGCGCTCGCTGCGCTGCGAGGCGGGCCAGCCCTGGACCTGGGACGGCGTGGAATTCCGCGTCCTGCATCCCGGCGCCGGGATCTACGGCGAGGCCGCGCCGGAAGGGCCGCGCAAGCGCGATCGATCCCGCAGGAAGGAAAATGACCGGGGCTGCGTGCTCAAGGTCTCCACGGCCGCGGCCTCGATGCTGCTCGCCGCCGACGTCGAGGCGCGCAGCGAGGCGGAGATGCTCGCGCGCGACCGGGCGCTGCTCACGGCCGACGTGCTCCTCGTCCCCCACCACGGCTCGAAGACCTCGTCCACCGAGGCCTTCGTCGACGCGGTGGCGCCGCGCAGCGCGGTCTTCTCCGTGGGCTATCGCAATCGCTTCCACCATCCCCACCCGTCGGTGGTGGCGCGTTACGTCGCGCACGCCGTCGCGCTTCGCCGCACCGATGGGGAAGGAGCGCTGCACGTGGTGCTGCCCGCGCATCTTCCGGCGCCCGTGTCCATCACGGGCCGGGAAGGCGAATGCCGCTATTGGAGCGAGCGCGGGTGCGGATAGGCGACCGGGCGGGCGGGGCTTCCCCGATTCCTACCTCACGATGTCCGTTTGACCTTCATCAAGTCGGCCGGTTGACCTTCGTCAAGTCGCGAGAACTGCGCTCGCGCGCTCCGGGTCGAACGGCGGCACAACAAATAAACAACGTGAGGAGAATGCCATGTCCCTCGGAATGATCCTGTTGATTGTCCTGATCCTGCTGCTGATCGGCGCGATTCCCTCGTGGCCTTACAGCCGTGGATGGGGCTACGGCCCCAGCGGCGGGCTCGGGCTCGTGCTGGTGATCATCGTGGTCCTGCTGCTGCTGGGAAAGATCTAACGCTCGTTCGGTAAAGAGACCGGCTCCCGGAGGAGGTCCCGGGAGCCGGCAAGCTCCGCGACGAGCTACCCGGAGCCGCGCCGCCCCGGGCAACCGATGGCGCGGGATAGCACATGATGGCCATGGCGGCCCGGGGGCGCCGTGAAGCATTCCACCGGGCGGGTGCGGAATATTCGGCAACGGGGATAGAATCGTTGCGACGCTTCCGCCTCTTCATCCGCCCCGTGCTGAGCCCCACCGCCGCCACCGACGTCGCGCCTTTCGAGGCCGAGCTGCGCTCCACCTTCGGCGCGGCCCTGGCCGAGCTGCCCGCGCGCGCCCTGCAGTTCGCCCGCGGGGCCGCCCGGGCGAGCGGCCGCGACGAGGCCTTCGAGCGCGCGCTCGCCGTGGCCCACCTCCTGCTGGTGCAGGGCGCCGATCCGGAGACGATAAGCGCCGCGCTCATCAGCCAGTCGATCCCCGAGCGCGACCTGGACCTGGAGGGCGTGCAGGCCGCGTTCGGGCCGGAGCTGGCACTCCTCCTGCGGGGGCTCGCGCGCGCCGGACGCATCGAGAACCTGGGAGCCACGGGCACGGACCTGGAGCAGCTGCGCAAGATGCTGCTCGCCATCGCCGAGGACGTGCGCGTGGTGCTGATCAAGCTGGCCGAGCGCGTGGTGTACCTGCGCTCCCTCACGCGCGCCGACGAGGCGATCCGCCGCGCGGCGGGGCGCCAGACCCTCGAGCTTTTCGCGCCGCTTGCCAACCGCCTCGGCGTCTCCGACATGAAATGGGAGCTCGAGGACTTCGCGTTCCGCTATACCGAGCCCGACCTCTACCGGCGCATCGCGCAGCTCCTGGACGAGAAGCGCAGCGAAAGGGAGGCCTACATCCAGCGCGTCATCGCGAAGCTGGCCGAGGAGCTCTCCGCGATGGGCATCGAGGCGACCATCCAGGGCCGGCCGAAGCACATCTATTCCATCTGGCGCAAGATGCGCGGCAAGGACGTCTCGTTCGAGGGCTTGTACGACATCCGTGCCGTGCGCGTGATCGTGGGCAACGTGCGCGAGTGCTACACGGTGCTGGGCGTGGTGCACGACCTGTGGACGCCCATCGAGGGCGAGTTCGACGACTACATCGCGAGCCCCAAGACCAACGATTACAAGTCGCTGCACACGGCGGTGCTCGGTCCCGAGGGCAAGACGCTCGAGGTGCAGGTCCGCACCGACGACATGCACCAGCACTCCGAGCACGGGGTGGCGGCCCACTGGCGCTACAAGGAAGGCTCGCGCGCCGACAGGGTGTTCGACGCCAAGATCGCGTGGCTGCGGCAGGTGCTCGCGTGGAAGAAGGAAGTGCTGGGCGGGGAAGTGGCGGATTCCTCCCGGCGCGGGCTGTTCGAGGACACGATCTACGTGCTCACACCCCAGGGGCGCGTGGTGGACCTGCCCGCGGGATCGACGCCGCTCGACTTCGCGTACCACGTGCACACGGACCTGGGACACCGCTGCCGCGGCGCCAAGGTCGACGGCCAGATGGTGCCCCTCGACTACAAGCTGCAGAACGCGCAGCGCGTGGAGATCATGTCCGCGAAGCAGGGCGGCCCGTCGCGCGACTGGCTCTCCCGCGATCATGGATTCCTCGCCAGCCCGCGGGCGATCGCCAAGGTGCGGCAATGGTTCCGCCACGAGGACTTCGAGTCGGACGTGGCGAGCGGGCGCACGGCGCTCGACAAGGAGCTGCACCGCATCGGGGCCGTGAGCGAATCCCACGAGAAGATCGCCACCGCGTGCGGCTTCGACAAGCTCGAGGATTTCCTCGCCGCCCTCGGGCGCGGCGAGGTGTCCGCGCGGCAGATCGAGGTGGCGGTGCGCGGCGAGGCGCCCGCGCCCCAGGCGGCACCCGTCGTTCCGGTTTCGAAGCCCGCGCCCTCGGGGACCTCCTCGGGCGTGCTCGTGTTGGGCGTCACCAACATCGCGACCCTCATCGCCAAGTGCTGCAAGCCGGTGCCGCCGGACCCCATCGTGGGATTCATCACCCGCGCGCGCGGGGTCACGGTGCACCGCCAGGATTGCCCGAACATCACCGGGCTCGCTCCCGACCAGCGCGAGCGCCTCATGCCCGCGGACTGGGGCAAGACGGGCGAGGAGGCCCCGTTCTCCGCCGACCTCGAGGTGGTGGCGCTCGACCGCCAGGGGCTGCTGCGGGACGTGAGCGAGGCGATCGCCCGGGAGCGCATCAACGTGACCGCGGTGAACACGCTCTCCCGCGGGGCCCACGCGTTCATGCGCTTCACGCTGCAGGTGGGGTCGGCCGACGGGATCGTGCGCGTGCTGCGGCAAGTGCGCGAGGTGCCCGGCGTGGATACCGCGCGGCGGCTGTGAAGATCGCCACCCTGCAGCAGCTCGAGGCGCGGTTGAACGAGCCGCTGCCGGTGCAGGAGCGCGTACGGCTGCTGAACGAGATCTGCGACCAGCTCTACGAGCGCGATCCCGCGCGCGGCACGCTCCTCGCCCGCGAGGCGGTGGACCTCGCGCGCGCCACCGCCGACGTCCCGGGCGAGGCGCAGGCGCTCTACTGCCTGGGGCGCAACCTGCATTCCCAATCCGAATATCCCACGGTCTTCGAGACCCAGGGTGCCGCGCTGGCGCTCTTCCGTTCCCTGGGAGATGCGGGCGGCGAGGCGCGCTGCTGCAACCTGCTGGGCATCACCCATCGGCAGTTGTCGGAGTACGGCCGGGCGCTCGAGATGTACGAGGCGGCCCTCAAGGGCTTTCGCCAGACCGCGGACCTCAAGTGGCAAGCGCGCGTGCTCTCCAACATCGGCAACGTGGAGATCCAGCTCGGCAACCATTCCGCGGCCCTCGAGCTCTTCGAGCAGGCGCTCGAGCTGCGGCGCGAGATCGGGGATTCCGAGGGCGCGGGCTTCGACCTCAACAACAGCGCGTTCGGCCACATCCAGCGCTCGCTCCAGCTGCGCTCGGCGGGCGACGCGGCGAGCTGCCAGCTGGAGGCCGAGACCGCGTTGAAGCTCCTCGATCGCGCGCTCGCCATCGCGCGGCAGTACGGATACAAGCGCCTGGAAGCGGTGTGCCTGGAGACGATGGGCGAAGCGTACCTCGCCATGTCCCGTCCCGAGGTGGCCCTCGGGATGGCCGACGAGTTTCTCGCCCTCGCGCGGGAGTCGAGCGACAAGTGGGTCGAGGCGTACGGGCTTGCGAGCGTGGGGGAGATACGTCTCCAACTGGGACAGCACGAAGACGGCGTGGCGCTGCTTCGCGACGCGCTTGCGACCTTCGAGTCGCTGGGCTCCCGGGACGAGGTGGCACGGGTGCTGCGCGTGCTCTCCCAGGGGCACGAGGCGATGGAGAACGTGGCCGAGGCGCTCGCGTGCCTGAAGCGCGCGGGGGACATCGAGCAGCGCCTGAAGAGCGAGGAGACGGAGCGGCGCGCCCGGTCGCTCTCGGCGCGCCGGCGCGTGGAGCAGGCCGACCTCGAGGCGGAACGCTATCGGCGCCTGGCGATGGAAGACGCGCTCACGGGGCTCGCCAACCGACGCCAGCTGGACGAGCGGCTCGCGGCGATGATGCACGAGGCCGCGGCGCGCGGCGGGGTGGTGACCGTGGCGATCGCGGACGTGGACCACTTCAAGGGCATCAACGACCGCTTCTCCCACGCGGTGGGCGACGAGGTGCTGCGCAGCGTGGGCGAGATCCTGCGCGCCCATTGCCGCCTGGGAGATCTCGCCGGGCGCTACGGCGGTGAGGAGTTCGTGCTGATCTTCCGCGGCCTGGACATGCGCTCCGCCGCCGAGGCCTGCGAGCGCGTGCGCCGCGGCGTCGAGGCGTGGGACTGGCCGTCGATCCATCCGCAGCTGCGCGTGACGCTCTCCATGGGCCTCGCCACCAGCGCCTCCTTCGACCATCCCCAGGGCCTCCTCGACGCCGCCGACCACTGGCTCTACGAAGCCAAGCACCACGGCCGCAACCAGGTCCAGCCGCTCGTCGTCGCCCCCGCGTGAGCGATAATGGGGGGTGAATCCCGAAGCCCGACTGGTCCTGAAGCCCGGACGCGAGAAGTCGCTGCGCCATCGCCATCCGTGGATCTTCTCCGGCGCGGTCGATCGCGTCGAGGGCGAGCCCGCGATGGGCGACACGGTAACGGTGGTGGCGCGGGACGGCGCGTTCCTCGCCCGCGCGGCGTATAACCCCCAGTCGCAGATCCGTGCGCGCGCGTGGTCGTTCGATCCGGCGCAGATCGTCGACGAAGCGTTCCTCAAAGCCCGCCTGCAAGGCGCGATCGATCGCCGCTCGGTGATGCGCCCGGGCAGCGACGCCCTGCGTCTCGTGCACGGCGAATCCGACGGGCTTCCGGGCCTCGTCGCCGATCGCTATGGCGACACGCTCGTGCTGCAGATCCTCTCCGCCGGCGCCGAGCGCTGGAGATCGCTGTGGGCGCCCGCCCTGGCGCAGATGACCGGGGCGAGCGCGGCGTTCGAGCGCTCCGACGTCGAGGTGCGAACGCTCGAGGGCCTGCCTCCGCGCACGGGCGCGCTGATGGGAGCGGTACCCACGGGCGTGCGCATCGTCGAGGACGGCATCTCCTACGAAGTCGACGTGGTCCACGGGCAGAAGACGGGCTTCTACCTGGACCAGCGGGAGAATCGCGCGCTCGCCCGCACACTCGCCGCCGGAGGCGACGTGCTCAACGCTTTCTGCTACACCGGCGGCTTCAGCCTCGCCGCCCTCGCGGGGGGCGCGCGCCACGTGTCTTCCATGGATACGTCGGAAGAGGCACTCGCCGGCGCGCGGCGCAACGTGGAGCTGAACGGCCTCGATGTCGGCAAGGCGGAATGGGTCGCGGCCGACGTGTTCGGGCAGCTGCGCAAGCTCCGCGACCAGGGCAAGCATTACTCGCTCATCGTGCTCGATCCGCCCAAGTTCGCGCCCACGGAAAAACACGTCGCCAACGCCGCGCGCGCCTACAAGGACATCAATCTCTGGGCGATGAAGCTCCTCGCGCCGGGCGGGCACCTGCTCACGTTTTCGTGCTCGGGAGCCGTGAATGCCGACCTCTTCCACAAGATCGTGGCCGGTGCCGCCGCCGATGCGCGCGTGGATCTCCAGATTCGCCGTCACCTCGAAGCGGGGCTCGACCACCCCGTCTCGATTCACTTCCCCGAGGGCGAGTACCTCAAGGGGCTCTGGCTCCAGGCGGCGGCGTAGCGGGCGAAGGACTGCACCGAGGCGCCCAGGAAGTCCCGCGTCCATTCGTCGTACATCGTGAAGGCGTCGGGAGGATCCACCGCGAGGCGCGCGTCGGCCTCCGAGCCGCCGTGCACGATGCCCATGCGGTGCTTGCGCGCGAGGTGCATCATCGCGCCGTTCTCCGCGAGGCAATGCACGAACACTTCCCGCGCCCCGCGGTTGCGAAGGTGCGTGACGGCGCGCGTGAAGAGCGCCGCACCCAGCCCCAGGCCGCGATGGCCCGGCAGCACGGAAAGCCCCAGCTCCGCGCTTTCCCCCGTGAAGGCCACGTGCACCGCCGCCACGATTTGCGTGCCGTCGTCGTGCACGGCGAAGATTCCGTCGCCCCGGAAATCGATGCGCTCGACATAGGCCTGCACGGCCTCGTCGGAGATGGGGCTCCCGAAGCGCAGCCGGCGATCGTCGCCGCCCAAGGCGAGGAAGTGGGCTGCAAGGGCGGGGCGGTCGACCTCGCGCAGGTGCACGGCGAGGGAGGCGGAAGTCGTCATGGGGAGTCCCTATGCTAAAATTTCACTTCGAATCACAGGCGCGTAGCTCAGCTGGTTAGAGCACCACCTTGACATGGTGGGGGTCGTTGGTTCGAGTCCAATCGCGCCTACCAGTTCATCGTTCCATGGATGAAAAAAGCCGCTCCGATGAGCGGCTTTTTTTGCTTCGAGGCGGATTAAGATATAAAAACGACCGCGCGAGATGCCGATGACCGCCTTTGGGGAAGCGACACGCTGGCGCCGCCACATGTTCGAGCGATACGCGTCCGAGCGGCGGACGGTCACGGTGCCGGGGTATTCCGTCGAGGTGGATGCGGACATCACGCGTCACCATCCGCAGGGCTGGGATGACGAGGCGCTCCTCTGGCTCGCCCGCTTCCCGAAGTCCGCGGCCGACCGCCGCATCGCCGAGGAGCTCGCCAATGTGCGCGATCGCGGCTGGCAGGCGGAATGGAAGCTGCACGACTTCGACGAGCCGGACGATCTCAAGGCGCGCCTCGAGGCGCGGGGTTTGTCATGCCACCACATCGAAGCGCTCATGGTGCTCGACGTCGCCAAGACGCAACCTCGCACTTTCGACGAAACCGACGTGGAGGTGGCGGTGGCCTCCCCGGAAGAGATCGACGAGATCGCGAGGCTCGGGGAAGATGTGTGGAAGTGCCGGCTGCCCTGGCTCGCGCGCACGCTCAGGGAGATGACCGATCCGATCTCCGGAACCGCGAGCCTGTACTGCGCGCGCACCCGGGATCGCGTCGTGGGCGCCGGATGGATCGAATTCCACGGCGGGTCGCGGTTTGCCCAGCTGTGCGGCGGCGCGCTTCTCGAGGCGTACCGTGGCCGACGCCTCTACTCGCGACTGTTCGAGCTGCGCGTCGCGCAGGCGCGGGCGCGCGGCGTGCCCTACATCGCGGTCGATGCCGCGCCGATGAGCCGGCCGATCCTCGAGCGGCGCGGCTTCCGTTTCGTCTGCCACACGTATCCGATGCGGACGCGGGCGTACGAGGCGCTTGGTTCGGGATGACCGTCATGTGAAGATGATGCTCATGGCAGGCCGGATTTGCATGGTCATCGGAATCCTGCAGGCATCCCTCACCTCGTCGCCGTCCTTCGCTTCGCCGGCACCCGAATCGCCTCGATGAACGCCGCGAGCGCCGGCGATACCTGTCGTCGTCACCGGACCGGGCTCGAACATGGTGCGCGGAACCCATGTCGCGGTAAGTTTGGCCACGCAACGAGCCGTTCAGTGCAGGCGGTAGGCGAGGATCCGTGCGGCCGTGCCACCGCTCGCCGGGGCGGCGACGAGCAGCTTCCGCTCCTCGGGCACGAAGATCCCCGTGCGGGCGCGCGGGGCGGTCTTGATCGACGATTCCCTGACGTAGCGGTCGGGCGTCTCCTGTCGAAAGACATCGACGCGGCCCTCGCCGCAGATCACGTACACGCGTTTGCGCCTGGCGTCGAAGTAGATGTCGTCGGTGTCGTTGCCGATCGGCGCGCGTGCCACGACCTTCCCGGAGCTCGTGTCGAGGACGAGCATCACGGCGGGGGAACGGGCGCCGACGAAGAGCCGGTGGCTGCCTTCGTCCAGCGCCATCGGAAAGTTGCCTCCCGCGTCCGGCACGTCCCAGCTTGCGACGACCCGGCGCTTGACGCGGTCGACCACGACGACCTTGTGCGCGCCCGGGACGTTGACGAAGGCGCGTGGACCGTTGCGCTCGAGCTGGAACGACTCGGGGTGGCCCGGCAGCGGAATGCGGCCGACCACTTGCGCCTTGGCCGGATCGACGATCGCGAGAGCGCCCTCACCGTACCCGACCAGCACCGTGCGCGAGCCTGCGTCGTACCGGACGTTGTCCGCATCGTCCAGTTCCTCGATGCGTCCGAGGACCGCGAGGGAGGAGGCATCGACGATGTCCACGCGAGCGCCTTCCCCGTTCGCGACGAAGATCCGGTTCGACTCGGGGACATACGCGATGCCCTGCGGCTCGCGGAATCCCGCGATGCTCCGGTGCCGCTTGCCCGCCGTGTCGATCATCTCGACCGTGTCGTTTCCCAGCGCGGCGATGAATACGTGATGGCTCTCGAGGTCCACGGCGAAGTGGTCGATGCGTCCCTTGACGCCGGGCAGCGGCGTCGTCGACACGAGCTCCATGCCGGGCTGCGTCTCGGCCGGCAAGGCATGGAGCGCGACCACGAGGGGCCATGCGGCCGCGCCACGAAGGAGAACGTTCATGGGTTCGAACCGGCCATGGGATGAGAGAACGCTGTCGGCATTTGCGAGTACCTATTTCGCCGGACCGTAGGAAAAGTCGTCGAAGGCCGTCACGCTGTCGGCCTTCGTCCAGACGCCCACGGCACCGGCTCCCTTCAGCTGGTTGTCGTCGAGCTCCATGTATGCCTTGCCGTCGAGGATGACGCGGATGCGCGTGCCACGGAATTCGGCGCGCAACGTGTGCCACTGGCTACCCGCCACCGGCGCGTCGACATATTTGATCGTCTTTCGCCGCCCGTTCTCGGTGTGGTAGAGCGAGACGTTGTTCTCGAGCGCGTTGGCGCGTGCGATGTAGTAGTTGTCGCCGTCCTTCCAGCGCCACACCACGCCGCCCGCCTGGTCCTCGCGGCCCGAGAGCGGCTTGAACTTCACCTCGACGAAGCCGTCTTCGAGCTGCACATCCTTGCGCACGCACCATGGGAACGCGCCGGAACCCGATTGCCTGAGCACGTTCGGCGGACTGGGCGCGCCCGCATCGGCCTCGACCATCCAGCGCGAGCTTCCCTTGCCGGTAACCCCCGAGGTCCATCCGGGCGGAAGCGCCCCGGCAGGGTCCTTGTCGAAATCGATCGTTTCGGCGCGTGCGCTCATGGCGATCGCGGCCAGTGCCGCCGGGAGTAACCATCCATGCATGCGGGCCTCCACTCGGGTTTCGTTTCATGGGTCATGGTCGTCGCCGGTTCACCCATGCAGCAGCGGATAGGCGATGAGGCCGATCGCCGCGGCGCCGGCGACGATCAGGGGCTCCTGCAGCTTCTTGAATTTCCAGAGCAGCCCCAGGGTTGCGATGGCGAGGATCGCGGTCGGAACGTCGACGATCGATCGCCGCGCGAGCACGATCACGGCTCCGGTGATCGCACCGATCGCGGCCGCCGTGACGCCGTCCACGAACGCGATGAGCCCGGGCAGCTTCCCGTATTTCTTGAAGTAGGGTGCGGGGATGATCGTGAAGAGATAGCAGGGCAGGAACGTCGCCAGCGCCGCCACGATGGCGCCCGCAAATCCTGCGATGAGGTAGCCGATGAACCCGACGGTGATCACCACCGGTCCCGGCGTGATCATCGCCACGGCCACGGCGTCCACGAACTGCCGCTCGTTGAGCCAGTGGTTTTCGGTCACCACGCCGCCATAGAGGAATGGCACGATCGCGAGTCCCGAGCCGAATACGAAGGCCCCGGCCTTGGCGAAGAAGACGCCGATTTGCGCCAGCAGCGGCCAGTCGAGGCTCGAGGCGATGCTCGCGCCGGTCGCCGCCTGCGCGGCCAGGACCACATTGGCGCCGTGCCGCGTCCAATGCGGCGGCGCGCGCCACAGCCACACGACCACGCCGCCGAGGAGGAAGAGCCAGGCGACCTCGTTCTCGGTGACGACCGTGACGGTCGCCGCGACGAGATAGACGGCCCACAACAGCTTGTCCTTGCGGACGCTCTTGGTAGTGAGCTTGTAGGCGCTCATCGCGATGATGCCGATCACCGCGGCGCCCACGCCATAGAACACCGCCTGCATCCAGGAAAGGCCGCCATAGCGCACGTAAGCCCATCCCAGCGCGAGCACCATCAGGAAGGAGGGGACGACGAACGCGAAGCCGACCAGCGTCGCGCCGAGGATGCGGTAGTGCACGTACCCGAGGTACATCGCGAGCTGCGCCGCGAGCGGCCCGGGCATCAGCTGCGCGAGGGCGAGACCCTCCTTGTAGTCCCCCTCGGAGATCCAGTGCCGAGCCTCGACGAGATCCCGGTGCATGTAGCCCGCCAGGGCGACGGGACCGCCGAAGCCCAGCGTCCCGAGCCGAAGCATGTAGAGCACCATCTGCCATAGCGAGTAGGCCGGCGCGGCACTGGTGGAAGGAATCGAGGGATCCGATACCTTGTCCATGGCGGAATGAGCGTGGCGTGAGCTTCGGCGCGGACGGCGGCTCAGGTCGCGAGCTTCATCGGGGCGCCGATCGCCTTCCAGCCCGAGTGCCCGCTGTCCATGTACTTCGCGTCGAAGCCCGCTTCGCGCAGCCTTCGCGCCGTGTTGCAGCCGACGTGGAAGCCGTAGGCGCAATACACGACCACGGGGTCGGACTTCGAGAGCTGGCCTATCCAGTCCTCGATCAGTTCCGGATCGCGCCACAGCACGCCCTCCGCGATGTCCTGCTGGCGCGAGAGCGAGCGGCGCGGACGCACGTCGATCACTTGCAGGGGCTCGCCGGACGAGAGCCGCTCCTTCACCTCCTCGACGCCGATGCTCGGCAGCTCGGCGTACTCCGGCTGCGCGATGGGTTGCAGCGCGGGCATCTCTACCGCGCGTTGGTAGCGGTCCTCGACGCCCTGCCATTCGACGTTGCGCAGGAACGTCTCGACGTAGGCCCGGGCGTTGGCGCCGAAGTCCATGTGGTAGGCGTGCTCGTACATGTCGAGCGACTCGAGCTGCTCGGTGACGGCGTTCAGGCGGCGGAGCGCGCCGCCGTAGTTGTTCTCGTAATGGCTCTCCATCAGCTTCAACGAGAGCCCGTTCAGCTTCCAGGGGCGGCAGTGGATCTGCCTGAGCGTGTAGCGCATCGTGACCTCCAAGGCAAAGCGTTGGCGATGCGTTGCGTGCCCGGGGGCCGCGAACGTCGCACTGTCTTGCCGTGGAGACGACAGTGCCCGCTCGCGTGCAACGCTTCCAGGATTGGACGGGGCACCGTCTTGGAGGGAAACTTCCCGGGGGTCCTGTGGCCCCCGCGAGCAAGATACGTCCGCCATGCGTCCGAAGTCAACACCCGGCGGGTGAAGGCCGTCGGCGCATCGGGACGAGTAACCTGGGCTACACGGCGCCGATCTCGGTGAGAAGACGCCGGCGGCATTGGTCACGTGGATCTCGCTGGTAAGCTTCTTCAACCGGATGAACGCCGCGACCGGCCAGATCGCCGCCGGGGCCCAGTGGGGGTAGCCTGACGCAACCTTTCTTCACCATCGGACACTCCACCCGCGCCATCGACGAGTTCACGGCGCTGCTGCGGCCGAACGAGGTGGCGCGGGTGATCGACGTTCGTACGGTGCCTCGGTCGCGGACCAACCCGCAATACAACTCCGATGCCTTGCCCGGCGCCCTGTCGGCCGTCGGCATCGCCTACGAGCACATGCCGGCGCTGGGAGGCCTGCGGCCGCGTAGCCGCGACGTCGCCCCGGAAGTGAACGGTTTCTGGGACAACCAGAGCTTCCACAACTACGCCGACTACGCGATGACGGCCCCGTTTCGCGCGGGCCTCGCGCAGCTTCTCGAACGCGGTCGCGCCGAGCGTTGCGCGGTCATGTGC
>JAAOZZ010000226.1 GCA_012274175.1 Betaproteobacteria bacterium | reverse complement strand
TCCTGGTGGTCGGTGGCGACCACGACCTCGTCGGCGCCGCTGGCGTGCGCGCGCTCCGCGACCCACGCCACCAGGGGCTTGCCGCCGATGTCGGCCAGCATCTTGCCCGGAAGCCGCGTCGAGCGCATGCGCGCCGGGATGACGACCTTGAAGGCGAGCCGCTCCACGAGGGCCTACGGCTCTTCGTCCGGGCGCAGCTCCCGCGCTTCGTCCTCGAGCATCACCGGGATGTCGTCCTTCACCGGATAGGCGAGGCGGTCGCCCTTGCAGACGAGCTCGCTCGCCTCCTTGCGCCAGACGAGCGGCCCCTTGCACAGGGGGCACACCAGGATTTCAAGCAGCTTGGGGTCCATCGGCTCTCCTGCGGGCGGTGGCGATGCGGGTGAGGAGGAAATCGTCGAATTCGGGCGGCAGGATGGCCTCCACGCGCATGAACCACATGCGCCCATCGGCGATCGCCGCGCATTTTACGGCATCCTTCTCGGTCATGATGACGATCTCTGCGCCGGGAAGCTTCAGGTCGCGCGCGGTGAAGCCGTGGTGGTCGGGAAAATCGTGGGCCTGCGCGCGTATCCCCAGCCCCTCGAGGTGCTCGAAGAAGCGTTGCGGATTGCCGATGCCCGCGACCGCCGCCACCGCGCGGCCGCGCAGCGCGAGGGCGAGCTCCTCGGGGCCGCGCTGCTCGCCCGTGGCGAGGGACACGAAGCGCTCGCGCCCGAGGCGCATGGCGAAGCGCGGCGGCCGCGCTTCGGGCCCGGGTGCGCCGCCGTTCACCACCACCGCGTCGACTTCCGCCAGGCGCGAGACCGGTTCCCTGAGCGGCCCCGCCGGCAGCGGCAAGCCGTTGCCGAAGCCGCGCTCGCCATCGACCACGGCGAGCTCCACGTCGCGCGCGAGCGCGTAGTGCTGCAGGCCGTCGTCGCTCACGAGGACGTCCACCTCGGGATGCGCGGCGAGCAGCGCGCGCGCGGCGGCGGCGCGGTCGGGCGAGATGTATACCGGCACCCGGGAGCGCCGCGCGATCAGCACCGGCTCGTCGCCGAAATGTTCCGGGGTCGCCACGTCGGGATAGACGCGCACGACCCCGAGCGGGTCCTGCTCCCGGGGCGGCACGCGACCATAGCCGCGCGCCACGACGCCCGGCGTCCAGCCCCGCCGCTGCAGGATGTCGAGGATCGCGATCACGAGGGGCGTCTTGCCCGTTCCGCCCACCGTGATGTTGCCCACCACCACGACCGGGACCCCGGCGCGCCAGGCCGGCAACACGCGCAGCCGGTAGAGCGCCCGGCGCAGCGCCACCAGGGCGGCGAAGACCAGGGCGGGAAGCAGCAGCAGGAGTGCGCCGCCGCCGCGGCGCTGCCACTCCGATTGGAGCCAGCCGCGCACGGGGCCTCAGCGACGCGTCTGCGTCGTGAAGGAGATGTGGTTGTAGCCGGCCAGCCGTGCGCTTTCCATCACGTTGATCACCGACTGGTGCGTGGTCGCCGCATCGGCGCTGATGGCGATCACCGGCTCCTTGGTTCCCTTGGCCGCGTCGCGCAGCCGCTGGGCGAAGTTCTCGGCGCTGCCGTAGACCGTCGGGGTGCCGTTGACGGAGTACTTGCCCGAAGCGTCCACGGCGACGGAGAGCACCTGCGGGCGCTCGTCGGCGGGATCCGCGGTCGCCTGGGGCAGGTTGATCTGCAGCTCCGAGAAGCGGCTATAGGTCGTGGTGAGGAAGAGGAAGATCAGGACGACGATCAGGATGTCGATCAACGGGATGAGGTTGATCTCCGGCTCCTCCCGGGCCCGCCCACGGCGGAAGTTCATGCACGCCGCTCGCCGTGGATGATCTCGATCAGCTTGATGGCCTGGCTTTCCATCTCCACCACCAGCACGTCGACGCGGTTGCGGAAATGGCGGTAGAAGATGACCGAGGGGATCGATACGCCGATCCCGAAGAGCGTGTTGTAGAGCGCGACCGAGATGCCGTGGGCGAGCTGCGCCGGATTGCCCGCGCCGCTCGCGGGATTCTGGGAGCCGAAGATCTCGATCATGCCCACGATCGTCCCGAAGAGCCCCAGCAGCGTCGAGATCGTCGCGATGGTCCCCAGCGTGTTGAGGAAGCGCTCGAGGTCGAGGGACACGGCGCGCCCGGCATCCTCCACCGCGTCCTTGAGCACGTCGCGCGGGCTCTTCTCGTTCATCAGCGCGGCGGCGAAGATGCGCCCGATGAGCGGACCGGCCTGCAGCCGCGCCACGAGCTCCTGGGTCACTCCCTTGGCCTGGTATTCGCGCACGGTGGCCGGAAGCACGCTCCTGGGAGCCACCAGCGACGTGCGCAGCGACCAGAACCGCTCCCCGATGATGGCGAGCGCGATGACCGAGGTGACGACGATGAGCCAGATCGGCCAGCCGGCCGCTTCGATGATCGACAGCACGTGCGAATTCTCTCCCGCGTGAAATGCGCTGGCACTTTAGCCCGCCACCGCGGATTCCACAAGGTCTTGTGCGCCCGCGAACGGCACGGCACAAGGTCGTTGGCGAAACGATTGAAGCAATGGACAATCGCCCACCCGCGAAGCCGAACCCCATGGGCGCGCCCGCTTCGTCGCCCGATCACGACGATTCACGCGGCTCCCACGCAAGCCGACGGGAAGCGCACAGTGGACCGAAGGCAGATGCCTCGAATCATCCACAGAGCCTGTGGATAAGCCTGTGGACGGCGCTGCGGCACCATCGGCAAGTAGCGTAGCGGAAAGGCTTTTTTTTCGTCCGCTCAAATTTTGAGCGGAGCGTGTTTGGATAACCGGATCAAGTACTTATAAACATTCTCCCCCGTGAAGCCTGCAGCCCTGCCCTGCCTTCTCGCCCCCTGCGGCGGCCGTTTTCCCCCGGTGGATAGCTGCGCCGGGTGCGCCCCGGGGCGAAATCGCCTTTCCCGGAGTCCTACGCCGATTTTCCGATCGTCCTACGCGCCCCTTTCCGTTCCCCCGACAGCGCCGCAAGGCGCCCGCCCACGCCCGTGAACGCCATTTCCGCCCAAGTCCCGCCCATCGTCAGCGTCTCCGAGCTCAATCGCCGCGTGCGTACGCTGCTCGAGAACCAGTTCGAAACCCGGTGGGTCTCGGGGGAGCTTTCGAACGTGAAGAAGGCGGCCTCCGGGCACTGGTATTTCTGCCTGAAGGATCCGGGGGCGCAGGTCGACTGCGCGATGTTCCGCACCCGGGCCCAATTCCTCGATTTCCGCCCCGAAGACGGACTGCGGGTGGAAGTGCGCGCGCGCGTGACGCTCTACGAGCCCCGCGGCAACTACCAGCTGGTGGTCGAGGAGATCCGCAAGGCGGGATTGGGAGCGCTCTTCGAGGCGTTCGAGAAGCTCAAGGCGCGCCTGCAGGCCGAGGGCCTGTTCGAGGCGTCCCGCAAGAGGCCGCTGCCCGCCTTCGCGCGCGCCATCGGCGTGGTCACCTCGCCCGCCGCGGCGGCGCTGCGCGACGTGCTCACCACGCTCGCGCGGCGCGCCCCGATGGTTCCGGTGATCCTGTATCCGGCACAGGTCCAGGGCGAGGGGGCGGGAGCGCAGGTGGCGCGGGCGATCGCGACGGCCAACGCGCGCGCGGAATGCGACGTGCTCATCGTGTGCCGGGGCGGGGGAAGCCTGGAGGACCTGTGGGCGTTCAACGAGGAGGTGGTCGCGCGCGCCATCGCGGCCTCGCGCCTTCCCGTGGTGAGCGGTGTGGGCCACGAGACCGATTTCTCCATCGCGGACTTCGTGGCCGACGTGCGCGCTCCGACGCCCACGGCGGCTGCCGTGTCGGCGAGTCCCGACCGCGCCGCGCTCCTCGAAGCCGTCGCGGCCCTGGGAGAGCGCCTGGCGCGCGACCTGGCCCGCATCGTCGAAGCCCGAGCCCAACGGCTGGACTACGCCT
>JAAOZZ010000225.1 GCA_012274175.1 Betaproteobacteria bacterium | reverse complement strand
GATGGCGGGCTGCACGATCGCCGGACTCTTCGCGGGGGGCAACGACCCGGGCTTCGTGCACAACGGGCCGCTCGCGGGCCTCGGGGCGATCTGCGCCGGATCCGACGTGATGCATCCCCTCGGAGCGCTCGCAACAGGTGCCGTGGCCGGCGGGCTCTTCGTGTGGATGTTCTCGCTCACGCAGGATCGCTGGAAGATCGACGACGTGCTGGGCGTATGGCCGCTGCACGGCTTGTGCGGCACCTGGGGCGGCCTCGCATGCGGCATCTTCGGCTCGAAGGCGCTGGGCGGGTTGGGCGGTGTCGCGTTCGCGAGCCAGCTCCTGGGCACCGCGCTTGCGATCGTCATCGCCTTCGCGGGCGGATTCGCGATCTACGGGACCCTGCGCGCGATCGTCGGCATCCGCCTCGATCCCGAGCAGGAATTCGACGGCGCGGACATTTCGATCCATCGCATCGCCGCGACGACGGAGCATTCCGAGTAAGCCGCGCCTAAGGCTTCTTCCGGGCGGGTTTCGCCGGCTGGGGCGGCGGGACATAGGGCGGGCCGTCGAAGGCCACCTGGGAGGCGACCTTGCCGGCGACCGCGGGACCGATGGCCTTCGCCAGGTCCGCGACGGAAAGATACGGGCCGTACTGGTTGCGGTACTCGATGATCGCCTTGGCGCGGTACTTGTCGAGGCCGCGGGTGGACTGCAGCTCGCTTTGCTGGGCCGTGTTCACGTTGACGGTCGCGAAGGCCGGGGCGCTCGCGAGCACGAGACCATTGACGCAGGCCAAGACGGCGAGGGCCGACGCCCGTCCATTCGGAACATGGGGAATTGCCGCTCTCATGGGAAGTCCGACAACCGGATTTCGGGGGGGTTCGAGAGCTATTGCCAATCACAATAAGAACGATTATCATTTAGGTGATCGCGCCTTCCATCGAACCGGAGAATGCAATGCCCCGTCTCGCCGCCGCCCTGCTGATGTCCGTCAGCCTCGGCGCTTTCGCAGCCGAAGTGCCCGAGTTCGCGCTTTCCCTCGAGGCGCACGAGTTCTCTCCCGGCCGCCTGGAGGTGCCCGCGGGCAAGAAGGTGAAGCTTGTGGTGGAGAACAAGGACGCGACGCCCGAGGAGTTCGAAAGCGAGGCGCTGCGGGTGGAAAAGGTCATCCCCGGCAAGAGCAAGGGCATCGTCTACGTGGGACCGCTCAAGCCCGGCGAGTACCGGTTCATCGGCGAGTACAACGAGAAGACCGCGCACGGCGTGGTCGTGGCGAAGTAGGACTTCCGGAAACTGACATGTTCGGCACGGCGCTCATCGTCTTCCGCGAAGTCCTCGAGGCCGCACTCATCGTGGGCATCGTCTCCGCCGCCACGCGCGGCATTCCCGGCCGCGCGCGCTGGATCGCCGCGGGCATCGCCGCGGGCATCGCGGGCTCGCTCGCCGTGGCGTACGGCGCCGAGGGCCTCTCCCAGCTCGCCCAGGGCATGGGCCAGGAGCTCTTCAACGCTTCCATCCTCGGCATCGCGGTGGCGATGCTCGCGTGGCACAACATCTGGATGTCGGTGCACGGCAAGGAGCTCGCGAAGAGCGCGAACCAGATCGGCGGCGACATCCGCAGCGGCTCGAAGGCGCTCTCGGTGCTGCTCGTCGTGGTCGCCGTGGCGGTGCTGCGCGAAGGCTCGGAGACCGTCCTCTTCCTCTACGGCGTGGCGATCTCCGGCGGAGCGGAGCGCGGCCCGATGATCATCGGCGGCCTCGTGGGGCTCGCGGGCGGCGTGGCCGTGGGCTGGTTCCTCTTCGCGGGCCTGCTGCGCATCCCGATCCGCTGGTTCTTCACGGTGACCTCGATCCTCGTGCTGCTGCTCGCCGCGGGAATGGCTTCCCAGGCCGCGCGCTTCCTGATCCAGGCCGACGTCGTGCCGAGCCTCGCCGCGCCGCTGTGGGACACGTCCCGCCTCATCCCGAATTCCTCGATGGTGGGACGCGCGTTGACGGGGCTGGTGGGCTACGACGCGCGTCCCGCCGGGATGCAGATCGCCTTCTTCGTCGCCGTGCTGGTATTCATCTGGGTCGGCATGACCTGGGCCCGCCGCCGCTCCTCGAACCCTCCCTAGCGAAGGAACCTTCCCAATGCGTTTTTCATCCCGGCTCATGGCGGCCGTCGCCCTCGGCTTGCCCGCGATCTGCGCCGCCGAGCCCAACGACTACGTGCAGGTGCCCAATGTGGAGTACGGCGAGCGCGAGATAGACTTCAAGTACGGCACCTGGCGCTTCGACGACACGAAGGAGCGCGAGAGTGCCGCGAGCCTGGGGCTCGGATGGGGCGTCACGCAGTGGTGGTTCACCGAGGCGTACCTCAAGTACCACAAGGAAGCCGGCGACCGCGCCCGGTACGACGCGTTCGAATGGGAGAACAAGTTCCAGCTCACGGAGACCAACAAGTACCCGGTGGACGTGGGATTCCTGGTCGAGGTCGAGGTGCCGAGGGCGCGCGACGAGGGCTACAACCTCGAGATGGGTCCGCTCTTCCAGTTCGATACCGGAGCGCTGCGCTGGAACGCGAACATGATCTTCCAGCGCAGCTTCAGCAGCCGCGCGGAAGGCGATCACCCGACGCTGCTCAACTACCAGCTCCAGGCCGCCTATCACCTGGTCCACAACTTCGACGTGGGCATGCAGGCCTTCGGCGAGATGGGCCCCTGGGACCACTGGGCCTCGAGCAACGAGCAGGTCCATCGCATCGGGCCGGCGGTGTTCGGCAAGGTGAAGCTGGGGGAAGGACGCCAGGCGATCCGCTACAACGCGGCGTGGCTCTTCGGGGCGAGCAAGGCGGCGCCCGACAACGGCTTCCGGCTCCAGGCCGAGTACGAGTTCTAGCGGCTAGGGAACGCGCCGCGCGCGACGGCGCGCGCGGATGCGGTGGGCCAGGACGGCGCCGAGTCCCGCCACGGCGAGCGCGGCGAAGAACCAGATCTCGTAGCGCGCCACATCGCGCAGCACGGCATCGATCATCGTGCCCAGCACCAGGCCGAAGCCCGCGACCACCGGGGCCCAGATGGCCGCGCCCAGCAGGTTGAAGAACGTGAACTTCCACGCGGGCACCCGTCCCATGCCGAGCAGGATCGGCCCCGCGATGCGAAAGCCGTACATGAAGCGGATCGCGACGATGAGCGGCGCGTGCCAGCGCGAGAGCATCGCGTCGAATCGAAGCGCCCGCGCCTGCGCCTGGGGAAAGTGCGCGAGGATGCGCGCGCCGTTGCGCCGGCCCAGGAAGAAGAAGAACTGGTCGCCGAGGAAGCCGGCCACGCCCGCGACCACGACGACCACGCGGAAGTCGAGATAGCCGCGGAAGGCAGCGAGTCCCGACAGCGCGAGGATGGTCTCGCCCTCGAGGAACGCGCCCACGAAGACCGCGAGGTATCCGTAGCTGTTGATGAGGCCGGGCAGGTCGATGGCGGTGTCCTCAGGGGAAGGAGACGCGGATGCGCGTTCCGCGTCCCGACGGCGCATCGTCCACTTCGATGGCGGCGCCGTGGCGCTGCGCGATCTCGTTCACGATGGCAAGCCCGAGGCCGCTGCCCTCGGTCGCCTCCTTGTCGAGGCGGTGGAAGCGATCGAAGATGCGCGTGCGCTCGGCAGCCGGTATGCCCGGGCCGTCGTCGATCACCTCGAGGATCGACCGGTTGCCGGCGCGGCGCGTGCCCACGAGCACGTAGCGCGCGCCGTAGCGGGTGGCATTGTCCACGAGGTTTCCCGCGAGCTCGCCCACCAGCACCGGGTCGCCCCGAATCAGGGCGGGCGCCAGGTCGAACTCGACCTCCACGCCGCGGCTCGTGGCCCCTCGCACCCAGGCGTCGGCCTGGCCCTTCACGATCTCGGCCAGGTCGCCCGCCTCGGTGCGCGCCACGGGATTGGAGATCGGGTCGGCGGCGGCGAGGGAAAGCACCTGCTGGGCGAGGCGCGCGAGGCGTGCGGCGCCCTCGCGCGCGTGGTCCAGGTGCGTCATCGCGCCGGGCGCGCCGTCCTTGCGCGCGAGGTCGAGCTGTGTCACCAGCCCCGCGATCGGCGTGCGCAGCTGGTGGGCGGCATTGGCGATGAACCGCGCCTGGGTGCTCTG
This sequence comes from Betaproteobacteria bacterium, assembly GCA_012274175.1. Lineage (GTDB taxonomy): Bacteria > Pseudomonadota > Gammaproteobacteria > Burkholderiales > Usitatibacteraceae > Usitatibacter. The sequence goes on along the minus strand of JAAOZZ010000225.1, from coordinate 523 downwards.
GGCCTCCCGCAGGCGCGAGAGCATGCTGTTCAGCTCGTGCACGAGCGGCTGCAATTCCTTCACGACATGTCCCTCGTCGACGGGACGCAGGTCCACGTGCGTGCGCGACTGCAGCTCCTCGCGCAGCAGCTCGAGGGGCCCCAGGCCGCGGCGCACGCCGAACACCACCGCGATGATCGCCGCCAAGGACAGGAGTGCGGCCGGCGCGATGGCGGAGAGTTTCGCGTCGTAGGAGGCGTGCTCGCGCTTGAACGTGGTCTCCGCCGCGACCACCGATATCGGCATGCCCCCCGAGGCCGCGTCGAGGGCCACGGCGCGGATCGGGCGCCCGTCCAGCGCATCGTTCCAGAAGAGCAGCTCCTCGCTGGGCAGCCGGGGCGGGGGCTTCAGGTGCGCATCACCCGCGATGACGCGGCCCTCGCCGTCGCGCACCACGTAGTAGATGTGGTCCGAGCTGTCGGCGCGTAGCACCGCGTCGGCCGCGGTGCTCAGCTCCAGCGCGAGCTTCCCGTCGCGCACTTTC
>JAAOZZ010000224.1 GCA_012274175.1 Betaproteobacteria bacterium | reverse complement strand
GCGCTGGGCGAAGGCGCCCTCGAGTACGTGCTCGTGCGCCGGCGCGGCCGGCGCGGCGTGGGCCTCAAGGTCGACGAGACGGGGCTCACGGTGAGCGCTCCTTCCACCATGCCGCTCGTGCGTATCGAGGCGCTGGTGCGCGAGAGCGAGCGCTGGGTGCAGCGCAAGATCGCCGAGTGGCGCGGCCGGCGCGTCCCCGACGTCTCGTGGAGCGAAGGCGCCGCGCTGCCTTACCTGGGGGGCACCCTCGCGTTGCGCGTGGCCCAGGGCAGGCGGGGCCGTGCGCAGCTCGCCGGCGACGAGCTTCGGATCGCTGCGCGCACGCTCGTCGACGCGGAAGTGCGCCGCGTGGTGGTGGACTGGTACAAGCGCGCGGCCCGCAGCCACCTCTCGCAGCGGGTGCAGGCACTCGCCGAAGCCGCGGGGATCGCGCCGCCGAAGTTCCTGCTCTCGTCGGCCATGGCGCGCTGGGGGAGCTGCAACTCGCGCCGGGAGGTGCGCCTCGCGTGGCGCCTCGTGAAAGCCCCGCCGGAGCTCATCGACTACGTGATCTGCCATGAGCTCGCGCACCTGCGCCAGATGAACCATTCCGCCGCGTTCTGGGCCGAAGTCGGGCGCCAGTGCCCGGAATACCGCCGGCTGCGCGACGCCCTGTTCGCCACCGACCACCTGTATCGCGCCTTCTGAGGAGAAAGCCATGCGACTTCTGCACACCATGCTGCGCGTGGGGGACCTGGACCGCTCCATCGGCTTCTACACCGACGTCCTCGGCATGAAGCTCTTGCGCCGCAAGGACTATCCGGACGGGAAGTTCACCCTCGCCTTCGTGGGCTACGGCGACGAGAGCGACCACGCGGTGATCGAGCTCACCCACAACTGGGACACGAAGTCCTACGACCTGGGCAACGGCTTCGGGCACATCGCGGTGGCGGTGCCCGACGCGTACAAGGCGTGCGACGCGGTGCGGGCGAGGGGTGGCAAGGTCACGCGCGAGGCGGGGCCCATGAAGTTCGGCGGCAGCGTGATCGCCTTCGTCGAAGACCCGGACGGCTACAAGATCGAGTTCATCCAGAAGGGGTAGGCCCCTTCAGGTGACGGCGACCATCTCCTCGTCGCCCTGCTGCTCGCGCTCGAAGGTGAGGAAGTCGTAATAGCCGCAGCGCGTGCTGTCGGGGTACTTGCGGCATACCCCGGGGCGCGCCTCGTAGACCGTGCAGCGCCGCTTGTCCTGGTCGAGGAACATGCACGCCGAGTCGAAGACCTTGTCCTTGCGGTGGCGCAGCAGGTGCACCGTGCCCTGCTTCATCTTCGTGAAGCGCACTTCGGCCGTCTCGAAATCCAGGCCGAAATGCCGGGCCAGGCGCTCGACGTCGCGGCGCGTCACCTCGATCTCGTCGTAGGTGCAGCACCAGGCGGGACACTTTTCGCACGCATACTTCACCCGCACGGGGATCGGGAAGGCCTTGCCGTTCTTCATTTCGCGGTGTGAATGATCGAAAGCGAAGGATTGTACTGATTCGCGTCGTGAGACACGAGCCCTTGACAATGAGTTCATTCGTGTGGGGGAAGCGCGCCGGCCGCGTCGGCGAGCGCCACGAACTCCGCCACCGAGAGCGTTTCCCCGCGGCGCCCGGGATCGATGCCGGCGGCCCGGAATGCGTCCTCGCCTGCCCAGGCCCTCGCCGCGTTGCGCAGGGTCTTGCGCCGTTGCGAGAAGGCCGCCGCCACGAGGCGGGCGAAGAGCGCCTCGTCGCGGGCCCGGGTCCGCTGCGGGTCGAGGGGCTCCATGCGCACCAGCGCCGAGTCCACCTTGGGCGGCGGGGTGAAGGCTCCCGGAGGAACCTTCAACGCGAGCGCCATGGCGAAGCGGTACTGCAGCATCACCGAGAGGCGCCCGTAGTCGGGGCTGCCGGGCGCGGCCACCATGCGGTCCACGACTTCCCTTTGCAGCATGAAGACGCAATCGCGCACCTGCTCGGCGTGCTCGGCCACGCGGAAGAGGATCGGCGTGGAGACGTTGTAGGGGAGGTTGCCCACGATGCGCAGCGCCCCGGGCAGGCTCTCGAACGGGAACTCGAGGGCGTCGGCCTCGTGGACCACCACGCCCTCCCCGGCGAATTGCTCGCGCAGCCGCGCGGCCAGGTCGCGGTCGATCTCGACCACGTGCAGCGGCCGCACGACGCTCGCGAGCTCCGCGGTGAGGATGCCGGTGCCGGGCCCGATCTCGACCATCGCGTCGCCCGGCCGCGGATCGATCGCCTCGACGATCCGCCGCAGGTAATGCCGGTCGGTGAGGAAATGCTGGCCGAAGCGCTTCTTCGGGCGCGGGAGCACGGCCGGTCCCCTAGACAGCGCGCGACGCCATCTCGAAGGCGAGCGCGAGGGCCGCGCGCAGGCTGCCCGCGTCGACCTCTCCGGCACCCGCCCGGTCGAGTGCCGTGCCGTGGTCGACGGACGTCCGGATCACCGGGAGCCCCAGGGTCACGTTCACGGCATCCCCGAAGGCCGCGTGCTTGAGCACCGGCAGGCCCTGGTCGTGGAACATGGCGAGCACCGCATCGCCCGTGGCGAGCACCCGCGGAGTGAAGACGGTGTCCGCGGGGTAGGGGCCGCGCACGTCGAGCCCCCGGCGCGCCAGCTCCTCGATGACGGGTCCGATGACTTCGATCTCCTCGCGCCCGAGGAAACCCGACTCGCCGGCGTGGGGATTCAATCCGCACACGAGGATGCGCGGGCGCGCGATGCCGAAGCGCGCGCGCAGGTCCGTGTCGAGGACCGACAGCACCGAACGCAGCAGCGGCCGGGTGATCGCCGCGGGAACGGCCGCGAGGGGCAGGTGCGTGGTGGCGAGCGCCACGCGCAGGCCCGCCCCGACGAGCAGCATCACGACCTGGGGCGCGCGGGTACGCTGGGCCAGGTATTCGGTATGGCCCGTGAACGGGATGCCCGCCTCGTTCAGCACGCTCTTCTGCACCGGCGCGGTGACCATGGCGTCGAATTCGCCGGCGAGGCAGCCGTCGAGCGCGCGATCGAGGATCGCGAGCACGTGGCGCGCATTGGCGGGGTCCAGGCGCCCCGCGACCACCGGCGCCGCGGCGGGCACGTGGAGCAGCGAGAAGGCGCCGGACGCGCGGCCATCGTAGGGCGCGATGTCGAAGGGCAGGCCGCGGGCGGCGGCGCGCTGCCGCAGGACTTCGCGGTCGCCCAGGATCACCACCCGGCCGGGGAGCGGCTCGCGCGAAAGCATCGCGCACAGGTCCGGACCGATGCCCGCGGGCTCCCCGGAGGTGAGCGCGACGAGGCGATCGGAAACGCCCATGGCCGCCCGCGCCCCGCGCTCAGCGCTCGTCGTAGCGGTTTTCGACGAAGGCGCGGTCGCGCATCTGGCGCAGCCAGTCCTGGTAGGCCTCGTCGGCCTTGCGCGCGCGAATCGCCAGCCGGGCCGCGGCCTTCTTGCGGTCTTCCGACAGCGCGTCGGAGCGCCGCCCGAGCACTTGCACGAGATGCCAGCCGAACTGCGTCTGGATCGGCTGGCTCACCTCGCCGTCCTTCAGCGAGTTCATGACGCGCTCGAACTCGGGAACGGTGTCGCCCGGGGCGACCCAGCCCAGGTCGCCTCCCTTGGAGGCGCTCCCGTCCTCGGAATTGGCCTTCGCGACTTCGCCGAAATCCTCGCCCTTCTCGATGCGATCGCGCAGCTTCTGCAGGGTCTCGCGAGCCTCGGCGTCGGAGCGCCCTTCGCGCGCGCGCAGCAGGATGTGGCGCACGTGGGTCTGCTGCACGTCGGCCGCCGCCGGCGTGCCGCGCTTCTCGATCATCTTCACGATGTGGAACCCGTTGGGGCTCTTCAGGATGTCGGTCACGTCGCCCGGCTTCAGCCGCTGGATGGCGTCGAGGAAGAGGGTGGGAAGGCGCCCCGACGCGCGCCATCCGAGGTCCCCGCCTTTCAACGCATCGGGTGCGTCGGAATACTGGGCCGCCACCTGCGCGAAGTTGGCTCCGCTGCGCAGCTGCGTGAGCGCCTCGATCGCGCGCCGGCGCCGCGCCTCGATCTGCTCCGCGGTGGCCTGGGGCGGCACCGACACGAGCACGTGGGAGAGGTGGTACTCCGAGGCGGTGCTCGCCTCGTGGGCTTCCCGCGCGAGCTCGGTTTCGACCTCGGCGTCGGTCACGACGATGCCGCTTTCCACCTCGCGCTCGCGCAGCCGCGACACCAGGATCTCGTTGCGGATGTCCTCGCGGAAGCGGGCGAACTGGATGCCGTCGCGCTCGAGGGCGGCGCGGAAATCCGGCATCGACATCTTGTTCTCCTGCGCGATGCGATCGATGGTGCGGTCGAGCGTGAGGTCGTCGATCTTGATGCCGTTTTCCTTCGCGAGCTGGGTCTGCAGCAGGTCGTTGATCATGCGCTCGAGGATCTGGCGGGCGAGCGCATCGGCCGGCGGCAGCGCACCACCTTCGCGCTGCAGCTGGCGGACCACGAGCGCTACGCGCTCGTTCAGGTCGTTCTGGGTGATCACGTCGTCGTTGACCACGGCGACGATGCGGTCGACGGGCACCACGCGCGAAGCCGGGACCGCGATCCGGGTGTCGAGCTTGCCGGCGGGTACGGCGGAGGCAGGTTCGCCGGCGGGCGGGGACTGGGCAGCGGCCCCCAGGGAGGCGACCGACAGGCAGGCGAGGAGGAGCCGGATGCGAAGCGATGGGGACATCATGGAGCGATCTCGTCGGTGCGGCGGTAGCCGGAGATGTTCTGCCGGAGGGTTTCCAGGGGATTGATCCCGATCCTCGAGAGGCCGGACAGCTCGAGCTGGATCTGGAACGAAGTCGAATACTGCTGGGTCGCCGTGATGAACCGGTGCGCCACCGCGCGAACCTGCCAGCATCCCGCATTGTACTCGAAGCCCACCAGGCCCTCGAGGAGCTTGCGGTCCTTGATGCTCCAGTTCCAGCGCGCGAGGCCGGAGACGTTGCGCAGGATCGGCCACTGGGTGGAAAGGTCCACCTGGGTGATGCCGCTTTGCAGCGACGGGTCGGCCCTCGGGTCCTCGGTGCCGCGCGCGTAGCGGTACGCGGCGTTGATGATGCTGCCCGGCTCGGGGGAATAATGGCCCGCGACGGTCACCTTCTCCGAGCGGTTCAGGTTGGGCGTGTACTGGAATGCCGTGTCGAACGACACCGAGGAGGACATCTGGCTCGAGACGGCGGCGAGGATGTCCGAGGACTTGGCGTCGCTCGTGGCCGCGCTCAGCGTGACCCGCGGCGGGTGGAAATAGTAGACCTGCCCCAGGGACGCCGTGAGCCGCTCGAGGCCCGTGGCCGACTCGATCATGCGCGAGGTGAGCCCGAGCGTGAGCTGGTTCGCGTCCCCGATGCGGTCCCCGCCGACGAAGCGGTTCTCGGTGAAGATCTGCGAGAAGTTGAAGTCCGATTCCGCCGTCGTGAAATTGGGCAGCCGGCTCTGGTCGCGGAACGGGACGTTGAGGTAGTACAGGCGCGGCTCGAGCGTCTGCTGGAACGCGCGCGTGCCCCAGGTGACCGGGCGCTCGAAGAAGACCCCCGCGTCCACGCTCGAGATGGGCAGCGCGCGGCTGCCGCCCTGCACGTCCTGGGAATTGTCACGCAGGTTGTAGCGCGTGAAATGGTAGCCGAACTTCGGCACCACGTAGCCCCAGCTGGTGCGAAGCGGGAACGAGACCGACGGGTACAGGATGAAGCGCTGGCCGTTCACGAGCACCGGGTGGCTGAAATTCGACAGCTCCCCCGCCAGCTGCCAGTCGAAGACGCCGCCCACGTTCTGCTTCGCCCCGTTCAGCACGAGCTGCGGGAGGATCCGGTACGGGATGGGCACCGGGGGTCCCAGCGGGTCCTGCAGCGTCTGGTAGGAAAGCGTGCGCGCGGAAAACGACCACACGTCGTCGTTGTATGAGAGGACCGCGTTTCGCGGCAGGTTCGTCTGCGAGGTGGCGGCGATGGTGGTCGACAGGTCGCGAAAGTAGTTGTCGTCGGAGACCATCTGCGCCTGGATGCCCGTGCTCCACCCGTGGCCCAGCTGCTGGCCGTGGGCCAGGCCCAGGAAATAGCGGTCGCGCCCGGCGACCCGGTCGTGCGGCAGGTATTCCGCCGCGACCTGGCCGTTGAACGTGGGCTCGAGGTAGCGGAACTCCCCTCCCAACTGCACGCCGCGCTTGGTGAAGACCTTGGGCGTCAGGGTGGCATCCAGGTTGGGCGCGATGTTCCAGTAGTAGGGCAGCGATGCCTCGAAGCCGCTTTGCCCCGAGCTGCCGAACGTGGGAGCCAGGAATCCGGACCGGCGCTTGTTGTCCAGCGGAAACGACATGTAGGGCAGGTAGAGGATCGGGGCACCGAGGAAGAACACGGTCGAGTTGTAGGCGATGCCCACGTTGCGCACGCTGTCCACGTCGAGCTCGCGCACCCGCAGGAACCAGTCGTCGCGCGGCGCCGGACACGAGGTGTACTCGGCCCGCAGGAGCCGGCTCTTGTGGTCCGTCTCGAGGACGGCGCGGGCGGCCTGGCCGCGGGAGGCCACGCGCCGCTCCGGCGTCTTGGGGAATTCGAACACGGGCGAGTCCATCTCGCCCGTGTCGTTGTCCAGCCGGTAGGTGAGGCGCGGGCCCGTGGCGGTGTCGCCTTCGCGCTCTAGGCGCACCCCGCCGGTGGCCACGGCGGTCTGGTCCGCGGCGGAATACTCGACGCGGTCGGCGCGGATCGTGGCGCCCAGCTGGCGCAGCGTCACGTTGCCGGTGGCCACGATGCTGCGGTCGTGCTCGCCCACGATGCTGTCGGCCTCGAGGAACTTGGCGCTGTCGCGCTCGGGACGCGTCGGCGCGAGGTGCAGCTGGCGTTCGAGCTTCAGTCGCAGCCCCTCGCTGATTTGCGCCGCGGCGAGGTGGGGACCCGCCGCACAGATGAGCGCGACGGTGAGCGTCCGGATGCGTCTCGGCCTCAAGTGAGCCTGGGGGTCGATGCTAGAATGAATGGCGAAGGATACACGCTAAAACTCCGCCCGAGCTCCGCCCCATGGACGACCGCATCCGCGCGCTGGACGCGTGGCTACGCACGGTGCTCGCAGGCGCGCCTTTCCGCCTCGAAAGCGCCTCCGCCGACGCGAGCTTCCGGCGCTATTTCCGCGTTTTCCTCGACGAGCGCACGCTGATCGCGATGGACGCGCCGCCGGGGCGCGAGGACTCCCGCGCATTCGTGCGCGTGGCGGGGTTGCTGCGCTCGGCGGGACTCCATGCCCCGGAAGTGCTGGCCCACGACTTCGCCCAGGGCTTCCTGCTCGTCACGGACCTCGGCACGACCTCGTATCTCGCGGCGTTGCGGGAGGGAGGCGATGCCGACGCCCTCTTCGACGCCGCGACCACGGCCCTCGTGCGCTGGCAGCTCGCGAGCGCCCCGGGCGTGCTGCCCGAGTACGACGGGGCGCTGCTCCGGCGCGAGCTGGAGCTCTTTCCCGAGTGGTACCTCGGTCGCCACCTAGGGGTCGCGCTCACGGGCACTCAGCGTGGCGCGCTCGACGGCGTCTTCCGCGCGATCCTCGAACGCAACCTCGCCGAGCCGCGCGTGTACGTGCACCGCGACTTCATGCCGCGCAACCTCATGGTGAGCGAGCCCAATCCCGGCATCCTCGATTTCCAGGACGCGGTGCACGGGCCGGTGAGCTACGACGTGGCCTCGCTCCTGCGCGACGCCTTCGTGAGCTGGGACGAGGAGCGGGTGCTCGACGTCACGATCCGCTACTGGGAGAAGGCGCGACGCGCGGGCCTCCCGGTACGCGCGGATTTCGCGGACTTCTGGGGCGACGTCGAATGGATGGGATTGCAGCGCCACCTCAAGGTGCTCGGGATCTTC
>JAAOZZ010000223.1 GCA_012274175.1 Betaproteobacteria bacterium | reverse complement strand
TCGGCCGTGAGCCTGAGGCTCGCCTGGCCGCCGCCGAAGAGCGCCGGTAACATGTCCTGGAAGTTGCGGTTCACCGCCTCGTAGGTTTCCTGGAGCAGCTCGCGGGTTTCGCGGTCGATGCGCTTGATGGCCGCCTCCAGCGTCTCCACCGCCTGGGTGAGGTCCGCGGCCTGCGCGTCGAGGAAGTCCTTGCGGGTGCGCGCCGTGGCGAGCTCGGAGAGGGCGGCCAGGTTCACCGGTCCCAGGGCCGCGATCTCCTCGGTGAGGCGATTGATCTCCGCCTGCATGCCCTTGGAGCCCACGCGCCGCTCGATCTGGTCGGCCATCTCCTCGCGCGTGACGCCTGCCTCCTGCAATTGCCGCGCGTACTGCTCCGCGTGGGTGGCGGCTTCCTGCTCCCTCACGCGCAGCTCCGTGATGCGCTCGCGCAGCGGCTCCAGTCCCTGCTCGATGGCCAGCCGCGATTCCTCGATGGCGCGCAGCTCCTCGGTGAGGTGCTCGAGGCCGGCGCGGGCATCGGCGAGCACGCGCTCACGCCCGGACTTCACCTCGAGCGCTTCCTGGAGCCGCTCGCGCACCTGCCCTTCCTCAAGCTGCGCGAGCTCCGCCTGCACGTTCGCGCGATTGGCGGCGAGGGCATCGAGGCGCTCCCGCAACGACACCGCGAGCCGGCCCTGGGACTCCACCTTCTCGTGGCAGCTGCGCTCGTGGAATTGCGCCTCGGAATGCGCGCGCTCGGCATCGGCGACGCTGTCCCGGGCAGCGGCGAGCGCCCGTTGCGCGCCGCGCCCGGCTTCCTCGAGCGCCTGCAGCCCCTGCACGATCTGCTCGATCTTCCGGGATCCCTCCTCGAGCGCGTGCTGCGCTTCCTGCATCTCGAGGCGCTCGCGGCCTTCTTCCTCCTCGAGCTGGGAGAGCTCGCCCCGGATCGCCTCGCGGCGCCGGGTGGACTGCTCGGAGCTCTGGGAAAGCTTGAGGAATTCCACCTCGAGGTCGTGGTCGCGCTGGCGCGAGCGGTCGAGCTCCTCGCGCAGCCGCCGCGCCTCTTCCTGCGCCGTGCGCAGGTCCTGCTCGAGGGTGCGCAGGGCCGACTCGATCTGCGTGCGCATGCGCGTGCCTTCGGGGATCTGCCCCTGCAGCTCCTCGATCTCCCGCTGGCGCTGCAGCACCCCGTGCAGCTCCGATTGCGGGCCGTGGAAGACCACGCCCTGGCGGCTGAAGAGGTGCCCGCTGCGCGCCGCCAGCAATCCGCCCGGCGCCAGGATGCGCGCGAGCGCCACGCCGTCCTCGCCCTCGGGAAGGATGAATACGTTGGCGAGCGCGTCGCGCAGGTACGCGGCCACGCCCGGGCGCGGGCTCGTCACGACGGAGGCGAGCGGCTTCAGGTGGGAGGCTGCCGCGGCGGCTTCCGGGGCGCCGCGCTCGATGAACACGGCGAAGCTTCCGGGCGGAGCGTCGCGAAGCAGCGCTGTCAGGTCGGCGTCGTCGGACACGCGCGCCGCGTTGAGGCGCACGCCCAGGGCGGCCTCCACCGCGTCGTCCCAGCCGGCTTCCACGTGGATCGCCTGCCACAGGCGCTCGGAGCGCTCGAGGTGGTGGGAATCGATCCAGTCCTTGAGCTTCGAGTTCGTGTCGAGCTTCGCCTGCTGCGCCTCGAGCGCGGCGAGCGCGGCCTCGAGCCCCGCGAGCTCGCGGGTCGCCTCGTGCAGGCGCTGGGTCGCACCCGAGCGCTGTTGCTCGAGGGCCGGGATGCGCGCCTCGGCTTCGCGCTGCTCGCCTTCCAGCTCGCCGATGCGCGCGCGCGCTCCCGAGCGCTCGGATTCGATTGCGCCCAGCTTCTCCGGCTCGGGGAATACCAGCGCCATGTTCTCCTGCTTGAGTCGATTCTTGCGCGCCTCGAGCTGGGCGAGGAGCTTCAACGCATGGGACTCGCGCGTCTCCTCGATGCTTTGCGCCTGCTGGGCGGCGTTCATCCGGGCCTCGGCCGCGCGCACCTCCTCGGCCGACTTGCGGGCCGCCTCCTCGGCGCCCGGCAGCGCATCGCGAGCGCGCGCGGCATCCGCCTCCCGTGCGGCGATGGCCGCGCGGGCGGTGTCGATCTCGGCCTGCCAGCGGTCCCGTTCGCCCTGCGCCTCGGCGATGCGGGACTCCACTTCCGTGCCCTCGGCGGCGAGGGACGCGAGCTGCGCGCCCATCCGGCGGCGATTCTCGCCGAGGAAGCTGATCTCCTGCTCGAGGGACTGCACCTGCGCGTTGGCCGCGTAGAGCGCCGCCTGCAGCTCCTGCAGGCGATCGGTGTTCTCGTAGTGGCGGCTCCTCAGCAACTCGAGGGAGCGCTCGTTCTCCCGCAGCCTCGCCGTCTCCGCCTCCAGCGCGACCGTGGCCTTCTGCACCTCGTTCGAGCAGCGGTTCTTCGCCTGCTCCGCTTCGCGCAGGCGCGTGAAGGCGAGCAGGTTGTGGTTCAACGCGAGCTGGCCCTGGAGCTCCTGGAACTTCGCCGCGACCTCCGCCTGCTGGGCCAGGTGCGCGAGCTGCGTTTCCAGCTCGGCGCGGATGTCGCCCACGCGCGCCAGGTTCTCCCGCGTGTCCTCGAGCCTCAACTCCGTCTCCCGGCGCCGCTCGCGGTACTTCGAGACTCCCGCCGCCTCCTCGAGGAACACGCGCAGCTCCTCGGGCTTCGACGTGATCACGCGCGAGATCATGCCCTGCTCGATGATGCTGTAGGCGCGGGGACCCAGGCCGGTGCCGAGGAAGATGTCCTGCACGTCGCGCCGGCGCACGTGCTGGCCGTTGAGGTAATAGCTGGAATCGCCTTCGCGCGTGAGCACGCGCTTCACGCTGATCTCGTTGTAGCCGGACCACGCGCCCCCGATGCGACCGAGGGAGTTGTCGAAGGAAAGCTCCACGGAAGCGCGCCCCACGGGCTTGCGGTCGGCGGAGCCGTTGAAGATCACGTCGTGCATGTGCTCTCCGCGCAGCTGCTTCGCCGACGATTCGCCGAGCACCCAGCGCACCGCGTCGATCACGTTGGACTTGCCGCATCCGTTGGGACCCACCACGCCCACGAGTTGCCCCGGGACGGCGATGGAGGTCGGATCGACGAAAGACTTGAAGCCGGAAAGCTTGACGGATAGGAGTCGCAAGGGGAGTGTTTCGATAAGTACTTGTTTTAAGGCGCGATCGACAGCTTCGCCTTCAGTAGAATGGCGATTTTACCGGAACGAAACCTCCATCCCAATGGCCAAGCCCTCCAAGGCCCTCGAGACCTTCCCCAATCCGAGTCCGGAGCGCGATTACGCGATCCACATGCAGATCCCGGAGTTCACGTGCCTGTGCCCGAAGACGGGCCAGCCGGACTTCGCCACCCTCTTCCTCGACTACGTTCCCGACAAGCTCTGCGTCGAGCTGAATAGCCTCAAGCTCTATATCTGGTCGTTCCGCGGCGAGGGAAGGTTCCATGAAGCGGTGACCAACGAGATCCTGGACCGGATCGCGAAGGCGACCCGCCCGCGCTTCATGCGCCTCACCGCGAAGTTCTTCGTGCGCGGCGGGATCTTCACCACCGTGGTGGCCGAGCACCGCAGGAAGGGATGGGTGCCGGCGCCGGTGGTCCACCTCGACTCCTTCCCTCCCGAGTCCAACACGCGTTAACCTCGCGCCATCCGCAAAGAAAAGAAGGGAGACACCCGATGCGCCGCCGTTTCGCCCTCGCCTGCCTGCTGCTCCTCGCCGGCGCCGCCCGCGCCGCGGGACTGCCCCCGGTGGAGGACTTCTTCCGCCTGCCGCGCTATGCCGCCATGCAGATCTCGCCGGACGGCAAGCACATCGCCGCGCTCTCGCCAGTGAAGGGCCGCCAGAACCTCGTGGTGCTCGATGTGCCGCCGAAGGACGCGCACGCCGTCACCGCGCTCGATGAAACGGACGTGCTCTGGTTCGAATGGCTCAACAGCAAGCGGCTCGTCTTCGGCACGGGCACCCTCGCCACGAGCGACTTCGCCTTTCGCGGCGGCGAGCTCTTCGCCGTGGACCTCGACGGCGGGCAGCCGCAGGACCTGGGCGGCCTGAAGGGCGGCGAGGTGATCGGCAAGGGCCTGCGCTTCGTGCGCTTCCTGCCGGGCGAGAGCGACGACATCATCGCCCAGGAGATGACGTTCGACAGGCTCGGGCGCCAGATGGGCGCGCTCGTGCGCGTCGACTCGCGCACGGGACGCCGCACGAACATCGGGCTCGGCCAGCCCGACAGCGGCGAGGACGAGAGCTGGCTCGTCGACAACGCCGGGATCGCGCGCGCGCTCACGGTGTCTGGCAAGGGCCGCACGCGCATCTGGTACCGCGCCTCGGCCGACGCGCCCTGGCGCAAGCTCGATGATTTCGCGAACAACGAGCCCGGCTGGGCACCGGTCGCCATCGCCGGCGACGGCAAGACGCTGCTCGCCAGCACCTACCGCAAGGGCGACAAGGCCGAGATCGTGCGCTACGACCCGGCGACGGCCACTTTCGGCGAGGTGGTGGCGGCGCATCCGCAGGTCGACCTGCGGCGCGTGATCGAGGACGAAGGCAAGCCCGTGGGCGTCGCGTTCGACGCGGACCGCCGCGGCTTCGCCTGGTTCGACCCGGCCCTGGCGCGCCTGCAGGCGACGGCCGACAAGGCGTTCCCCGGCGCGGTGAACTCGCTCAGCTGGTCGCGCGACCGCTCCCTCGCCGTGATCAACTCGTACTCCGACGTGTGGCCCGGCACCTTCTACCTCTTCGACGCGAAGCAGGCCCGCATCTCGTTCCTCGCCGACCGGGCGCCGTGGGTCAAGCCGAAGGAAATGTCGCCCATGAAGCCGGTGCGCTACGCGGCGCGCGACGGCATGGAGATCCCGGCCTACCTCACGTTGCCCCGCGGGCGCGGGGAAAAGGACCTGCCCCTGGTGGTGTTCGTCCACGGCGGCCCCTGGGTCGACGGCGACGACTGGCGCTACGATCCCGACGTGCAGTTCCTCGCCTCGCGCGGCTACGCCGTGCTGCAGCCCAACTACCGCGGCACCACGCGCTACGGCTGGAAGCACTATCACGCATCCTTCGGCCAGTGGGGCCTCGCGATGCAGGACGACGTGACCGACGGCGTGAAGTGGGCCATCGCGCAGGGCATCGCGGATCCGAAGCGGGTGTGCATCTACGGCGCGAGCTATGGCGGCTACGCCGCGATGATGGGCATCGCCAAGGACCCGGACCTGTACCGATGCGGGATCGACTACGTGGGCGTGACCGACCTCCCGCTCTTCCTCACCATGACCTGGGCCGACTACGCGGGCTCCGACTTCGTGGACTACGACGCGAAGACGATGGTGGGCGACCCGGACCGGGACGCGAAGCGCCTGCGCGAGACCTCGCCCGTGGATCTCGCCGCGCGCATCAAGGTGCCGGTGTTGATGGCCTATGGGGGCGCCGACGTGCGCGTGCCCGTCGAGCACGGACTGCGCATGAAGGCCGCCCTCGATCGGGCCGGAGTGAAGTACCGGTGGATGGTCATGGAAGGCGAGGGTCACGGGTTCCGCGACCCCGCCCACCAGCAGGCCTTCTACGATGCGGTGGAGAAATTCCTCGCCGAGAACCTCGCGCCGGAATAGGCGCCTTCAGCCGCGCTCGCCGGCGTCCGCGGGCCGTGGAACGGGCCCCGGCTGCCGCGCGTTGAGCCACCCGCTCGCGAGGCTCGCCGCGACGATGAGCGCGCCGCCCAGCCAGTCCTGCGCTCGCAGGGTTTCGCCCGCGAGCGCGTAGGCCGCGATCGCGGCCACCACGAGCTCCGAGAGCAGGATGACGATCGCGCGATTGGCCGGCATGCGCGCGAGGCCGTATTGCAGCGCGAGGCTCATGGCGACCAGCACGACCCCGATGCCCGCGACGAGCGGCCATTGCGCGCACACCGCGTGGCCGAGCTCGTGGGCGCCCACGGTGCTCGCGGGCGCATGCACCAGCGCGGCGAAGGTCACCCCGGCCCAGATCACGATCGACTTGCCCGCGTCGGTCATGGTGGAAAGGCGGCGGATCAGCACGTTGCCCAGCGCGAAGAGGAATCCCGCGGCGAGGCCGAGCCATTCGGCGCGCGCCGTGGGCCAGGGCACGCCAAGGTTCGGCTTCCAGAGCATCGCCATGGCGCCCGCGAACGCGAGGGCCATCACGCCCACGCCGGGCGCATCGAGGCGCTCGCGCAGCACGAGCCAGGCGAGCGGGACGGTCCACAGGGGCGCGAGGTAGAAGAGCAGCAGCACGCGCATCACCTCGCCGTCGAGGATGCCGAGCACGTACGCGAGATTGCTCCAGCCGATGGCAAGTCCCATCAGCAACGCGAGGGGCGGCATGCGCCTGAGGCGCATGGCCTCGCGGGGAAAGAGCGCCACGCCCACGATCAACGCGGTGCCGTAAGTCGCCACCGTGGCCCAGATGCCGTCGAATCCCGACTGCGCCAGCAGCCGATACGGATACCAGACCACGCCCCAGAGGGCGGCGCCGGCGAGGAGCGCCCAGGTCGGCGCGGAGGCGGGAATCTTCACGGTACTATCGAAAATTATGACCGATTGCGCGGTGCTCCACGTCACCTCGCTGCCCGGGGGCGGCGTGGACCGCCACGTGCGCGACATCGCGCGCGGGGCTCCGCGCCGCCATTTCGTGTGGCATGCGGCCGAGGCCGCCGACGCGATCGAGATCCTCGGCGAGCGGCGCATCCTGCCGCTGGACCGAGAGGCATTGGCGCGCGAGCCGCGGGTGCTCGAGCGCTGGCTGCGAAGCGAAGGCGTGGGCATCGTGCACGCCCATTCCGTGGCGGATGCCCCGCGCGAGCGCGCCTCCTGGGCGGCCCATGCGCTCGGCGTGCCGCGCCTGCTCACGCTCCATGACGTGCTCTTCCTGCGCCGCGAAGGATTCGAGCCCGGCGCCAGCGCGCGGGCCGATCCGCCGTGGCTCGCGCAGACGGCCGCGTTCGCTCGCGAAGCGGCGGCGGTCGTGGCACCTTCGCGCTTCATCGCGGGCCTCGCCCGGGAGCACATCGCGGGGCTTGAAGTCGCGGTGATTCCCAACGGCTCGCCCCCGTTGCCCCCGCCCGATCGCCCGGCCGAGGCGCGAGCGGCATTCGCGGCGCGCAGGCCGCGGCACGTGGCGGCGGTGCTGGGCTCGATCGGCCCCCACAAGGGCAGCGCCGTGCTGGACGCCCTGGACGGCGCGCTCGCCGGGTCCGACATCGCGATCGTCGTGATCGGCTACCTCGACGCGCAGGTCGCGCCCGGATGGCGCGGCGATCACCTCTACGTGCACGGCGCCTACGACGATGACGACGTGGGCGCGCTCCTGCGCGCCTATCGCGCCGAAGTCGCACTCTTTCCCAACCGCGTGCCCGAAAGCTTCAGCTATGCGCTCTCCGACGTCTGGTCGGCCGGCGTGCCCGTGCTCGTGCCGGCGCAAGGTGCGCTGGGCGAGCGCGTGGCCGATCACGGCGGCGGATGGACCATGGGCCCGGGCGCGAGCGCCGGGGAAATCGCGCGGGCCCTGCGCGGCATCCTCGTGCCCGCGGGGAACCCTGAGCTCGCACGGGTAATATCCCAGCTTCGCGCGGCCGACCCCGATCGCGTCCCGACCCTCGAATCCATGACCCGTTCCCTCGACGCCCTCTACGCCCGGTTCGGGATCGACGCCGGAGTGCCACTCGATGCGCGCGCCGACGAGGTGCAGCGGCTGCTTGCCACGAGCCTGGACGGGGCGCTCTTCCGCCAGGAACTGGTCCGCCTCGCCGACGAGCTGGTGCAGCGGCGCACGGGGCTCGAGGCGGAGCGCGAGCGCGCGAGGCGCTTCGAGACCGAGTCGCGCGCGTGGATCGCGAAGCTGGAAGGCGATGTCGCCGCACTCCAGGCCGAGCTCGCACGGGAAGTCGAGGCCCGGCGCGCCTTCGCCGAGGAGAACGCCGAGCTTCGCATCCACCGCCAAGCCCTCGAATCGCTTCCGGGCCTCGTGCGCCGGCTGCTGCTGAGGAAGATCCGCGATGCGCGAAATTGACGTCTGCATCGTCACCTACCTTCCCGACTTCGCGCTCCTCCAGCAACTCCTCGCCAGCCTCTCCGAGCCCACGGCCGATCCGGTCTCGCGTGCGCTCTTCATCCACGACAACGGTCCCGACGCGGCGGTCGCGGAGCGGATCGCGGAGCTCGCGCGGCGCGAGTGCGCCGGCTTCGCGGCCGTCGACGTGCGGCACTCCCCGGCGAACCTGGGTTACGGGCGCGGCCACAACGGGGCGATGGCGAGGGGACGCGCGCCCTTCGCGCTGCTCCTCAACCAGGATTGCGTGCTCGAGCCCGGAACGCTCGACGGCCTGCTCGCGGCGGCCGAAACCGGCGCCGCCGAGGTCGCCGCGTGGGAGCTGCGCCAGATTCCCTACGAGCATCCGAAGGCCTACGACCCCGTATCCCTCGAGACTTCCTGGGCGAGCGGCGCGGCGCTCCTCGTGCGGCGCGCGGCGTTCGAGGCGGTGGGCGGCTTCGATCCGCTCCTCTTCATGTACGGCGAGGACGTGGACCTGTCGTGGCGCCTGCGCGCCCGGGGCTGGAAGGTGCTCTACCAGCCGAAGCTCGCGGTCGTGCACCGCACCTACGCCCGGGCGGCGGAGGTGAAGCCCCTGCAGGTGTTCGGCGGCGTCGCGACCAATCTCGCGCTGCGGGCGCGATACGGCGGGTGGCTGCGCACGCTGCAGGGCCTCGCGATGCTGGGCGGCGAGATCGTGGCCCCGCCTTCCTTTCCGGGACGGCGCATCGGCCTCGCGCGCTCCGGGCTTCGCTTCCTCGCCCGCTGGCCCCGGTTCGCATGGTCGCGCGTGCGCCCCACCGAGACCTTCCGCCCGCAGTTCGAGGGCTGGGGCTACGAGACGCGCAGGGACGGCGCGTTCGTCGAGTTCGCATCGCGCCGCGAGGTTCCCGGGCGCGCGCGGCCGCTCGTGTCCATCCTCATCCGCACCGCCGACCGTCCGGCGTGGCTGCGGGAAGCCCTCGCCTCGTGCGCGAACCAGACCTACGGGAACCTGGAGGTGGTGGTGATCGAGGACGGGCCGGAGCGCTCGAAGGAGGTGGTCGAGGAATTCCGCGGCCGCCTCGAAGTGCGCTACCGCGCGACGGGCGAGCGCGCGGGCCGGGCCCGGACGGGCAACGCCGCGCTCGCCGAGGCGCGGGGCGAATGGCTCAACTTCCTCGACGACGACGATGTCTTCTTCGCCGACCACGTGGAGGTGCTCGTGGATGCGGCGCTCGCCTCGGGGGCCGCTGGCGCCTATGCGCTCGCGTGGGAGACCCAGACCCGCTTGGTCGACCGCGACCGCGCCCGGTACGAGGAAGTGCTGCACCTCACGCGCCACCGCCAGCGCTTTGACCGCCTGGCGCTCTGGCACCACAATTACCTTCCGATCCAGGCGGTGCTCTTCCACCGCCGCCTGTACGAGCGCCGGGGCGGTTTCGCCGAGGACATGGACCAGCTCGAGGACTGGAACCTGTGGACGCGCTACACGCTCGAGGACGACTTCGTGCTCGTCGAGAAGACCACGTCGAAATACCGCGTGCCCGCCGATGCCTTCGTCGCCGCCGAGCGCCAGGGGCTGCTCGACCGCGCCTACGCCGACGCGCTCGAGCGCCAGCGCGCGATGCACGTCACGTTCTCGCCGCGGGAGATCTCCGAGATGGCCGACGCCTACGTGCGCAACGAGGCGCTGATGATGGTCACGCGCAACGACCTGCGCCGCATCGTGGGTGCGAACCGCTGGCTCGCCCGCGCCGCGGCGTTCCGCCGTCCGCTGCGCGGCGTGGTGCGCCGCTTCGCGCGCCGGCCATGAGCGCCGAGCTGCCGTTCACCGGCGAGCGCTTCGTCCCCGGCACGAAGGGCGAGATCTGGGTCGAGCACTGGCATCGCTACCATTTCGCCGCGCGCTGGGTCGGCGGCAAGCGCGTGCTGGACGCCGCGTGCGGCGAGGGCTACGGCTCGGCGCTGCTCGCGCGCACCGCGGCCCACGTGACGGGCGTGGACCTCTCGCCCGCGGCGGTCGACCATGCCCGGGCCGAGTACGCCGGCCTCGGCAACGTGGCCTTCGCCTGCGCTCCATGCACGGGGCTTCCGGTGGGCGACGGGAGCATCGACGTGGCGGTCTCCTTCGAGACCCTCGAGCACATCGCCGAGCAGGAGGCCTTCGTGGACGAGCTCGCGCGCGTGCTCGCTCCCGGAGGCGTGCTCATCCTGTCCTGCCCCAACAGGCTCGAGTACAGCGACAAGCGCGCCTTCGCCAACCCGTTCCACGTGCGCGAGCTCTATCGCGAGGAGCTGGCGCAGCTCGTCGCGCGGCGTTTCCCCGAATGCGCCTGGTACGGCCAGCGCCCCACGTTCTTCTCCCTCATCGCGCCCGAGGCGCCGGGACCGGCCGCGGCCCAGCTGGTGGAGGTGGACGAGGCGCGCCCCGCCGAGGCAAGGGGACGGATCGAGAGCCCGCTCTATTTCCTGGTGGTGGCGAGCCGCACCCGCGCGGACCTCGAGGCGGTCGCGCCAGCGCTCTCGGTGCTCTCCGACCGCGGCGACTGGGTCCATCGCGACTACGAGAAGGTGATGGGCGAGCTGCAGCAGTGCGTCGCGCGCGCCGATTCCCTCGTGGAGCAGGTGGCGGTGCGCGAGCGCTCGGTGATGCAGCTGCAGGACGAGGTGCGCGCCGCGCTCGGCGCGAAGATGACCGTCGAGGCGGAGATCGCCCGCATCGCGGGCACGCTCGCCGAGCGCGATGCGGTCCTCGCACAGCGCGACGGGGCGCTCGTGGAAGCGGCGCGGGAGATCGAGCGGCGGCGCGGCTGGCGCTGGTGGCTGCGCCTGCCCTTCGTCCGGCTGGGATGGCTCGCGCAGCGCGATCCCGACGCCGGGCCGCCGCACCCGTAGCCGTCGACCGGCGCCCCTCACCTATAATCGGGGGAATGAATCCCCGCCTCGGGCTGCTCCAGCCCTATCCCTTCGAACGGCTGCGCAGGCTCCTGGCCGACGTGGCGCCGCCCGCGGGCATGCGCGCCATCCCGTTGAGCCTCGGGGAGCCGCAGCATGCCACTCCGCAGCTCGTGCGCGACGCGCTCACCGCGAACCTCGGCGCGCTCGCGCGCTATCCGGTCACGCTGGGCCTGCCGGAGCTGCGCGCGACCCTCGCCGAATGGCTCGCCCGGCGCCACGGCCTGGGAAGCCTCGACGCGGAAAAGGAAGTGATCCCGGTGCTGGGCAGCCGCGAGGCGCTCTTCTCCATCGCGCAGGCGGTGCTCGACCCGGCCGATGCCGATGGGCTGGTCGTCTGCCCGAACCCGTTCTACCAGATCTACGAGGGCGCGGCGCTGCTCGCCGGGGCGAAGCCGTACTTCGTGAATGCGCTCGCGCGCGACGGCTTCCGTCCCGACTGGGACGCGGTCCCCGAAGACGTGTGGAAACGCACGCGCCTGCTCTACGCGTGCTCGCCCGGCAATCCGACCGGCCGCGTGATGTCGATCGAGGAATGGAAGCGGCTCTTCGAGCTCTCCGACCGGCACGGCTTCGTCATCGTCTCCGACGAGTGCTACGGCGAGCTCTACTTCGACGAGTCGAAGCCGCCCCTGGGAGCGCTCGCCGCGGCCCGCCGGCTGGGACGGGAAGGCTTTCCGCGCCTCGTTGTCATGGGGTCGCTTTCGAAGCGCTCGAGCGCCCCGGGGCTGCGCTCGGGTTTCGCCGCCGGGGACCGCGCGATCCTGGAGCCCTTCGTGCTCTATCGCACCTACCACGGAGCGCAGATGAGCAATCCCGTGCAGCTCGCCTCGATCGCGGCGTGGAAGGACGAGGCCCACGTGGCCGACAACCGCCGCCTCTACCGCGAGAAGTTCACCGCCTTCCACGCGCTCGTGCATCCGGTGATGCCCCTCGTGCGTCCCGACGCCGGCTTCTATTTCTGGGCCGATGTGGGCGGCGACGACCTCGCCTTCACGCGCGAGCTCTTCGCCCGCGCCCACGTGACGGTGCTCCCGGGCAGCTACATTGCCCGCGAGGCCCGCGGGGTGAACCCGGGCCGCGGCTTCGTGCGCATCGCGCTGGTCTCCACCCTCGAGGAGACCGTCGAGGCCGCCCGCCGCATCCGCGATTTCGCGCTCGCGCGCGAGCCCGCCCACGCCGGGGCCGGCGCCCGATGAGCGGCCTGCAAGCGATCATCGACGAGGCGTTCGAGCGCCGGGCCGGGCTCTCGCCCGCCTCCGCGAACCCGGAGGTCGCCTCCGCGGTGGCGCAGGTTTTGGCGGAGCTGGACGCGGGGCGCCTGCGGGTGGCCGAGAAGCGTGGCGGCGAATGGATCACGCACCAATGGCTCAAGAAAGCGGTGCTGCTTTCCTTCCGGCTGCGGGACAACGGGATCATGCAGGGCGGCTACACCCACTATTTCGACAAGGTGGACTCGAAGTTCGCGAACTTTTCCCAGGAAGATTTCCAGGCCGGCGGCTATCGCGTGGTGCCGCCCGCGGCCGCGCGCCACGGTGCCTTCATCGCCAAGAACGTGGTGCTGATGCCCTCCTACGTGAACGTGGGAGCGTACGTGGACGAGGGCGCCATGGTGGACACCTGGGCCACCGTGGGATCCTGCGCGCAGATCGGAAAGAACGTGCACCTGTCGGGCGGCGTGGGCATCGGCGGCGTGCTCGAGCCCCTGCAGGCCAATCCCACCGTGATCGAGGACGGCTGCTTCATCGGGGCGCGGAGCGAGATCGTCGAGGGCGTCATCGTCGGCGAGGGCTCCGTGATCTCCATGGGCGTGTACATCGGCCAGAGCACCAAGATCTACAACCGCGCCACGGGCGAGGTGTCCTACGGGAAGATTCCGCCCGGAAGTGTCGTCGTTTCCGGCAGCTTGCCCGGTGGGGATGGCCGGTATAGTCTCTACTGCGCCGTGATCATAAAGCAGGTGGATTCGAAGACCCGCTCCAAGACGGGGATCAACGAACTGCTGCGCGGCGACTGAGAACCGGAGGCGTACCGACATGTTCATCGAAAAGCTGCTGCAATTGATGGCGGAGAAGAAGGCTTCCGACATCTTCATCTCGGCGGGTTCCCCGATCAGCATCAAGATCCAGGGCAACATCATGCCGGTCAATCCGCAGCCGATGGACGCGGAGATGACCAAGAAGATCACCTACGAGATGCTCTCGGAGCACCAGATCGAGGTGTTCGAGAAGGATCTCGAGTTGAACTTCTCCAAGCCGATGCCGGGCCTGGGCAACTTCCGCGTGAACGTGTTCTGGCAGAAGAGCGCGGTGTCCGCGGTGATCCGCTTCATCACCTCCGACATCCCGAAGATCGCGGACCTCGCCCTGCCGCCGGTGCTCTCCACCCTGGTGATGGAAAAGCGCGGTCTGATCCTCGTGGTAGGCGCCACGGGATCAGGCAAGTCGACGACCCTCGCCTCGATGCTCGATTACCGCAACTCCGTGTCCACCGGCCACATCCTCACCATCGAGGACCCGGTCGAGTACGTGTTCGCGCCGAAGAAATCCATCTTCAACCAGCGCGAGGTGGGCAACGACACGCGCTCGTTCCACGACGCGCTTCGCAACGCCATGCGCCAGGCGCCCGACTGCATCCTGATCGGCGAGATCCGCGACCTCGAGACCATGCGCATGGCGCTCACCTACGCGCTCTCGGGCCACCTGTGCCTCGCCACCCTGCACGCCAACAACGCCTACCAGGCGATGAACCGCGTGATCAGCTTCTTCCCGCTCGAAGTGCGCCCGATGCTGCTGCAGGACCTGTCGGTGTCGTTGAAGGCCGTGATCTCCCAGCGCCTCATCAAGACCGTGGACGGCGCGCGCATTCCCGCGGTCGAGGTGCTGCTCAACACGCGCAACATCCAGGAGCTGATCGAGAAGGGCGAGATCACCGAGATCAAGGAGGCGATGGAGAAGAGCATGTCGCCCGGCTCCCAGACCTTCGAGCAGGACCTCTTCCGGCTCGTGCGCCAGGGCAAGATCTCCACCGACGAGGCGCTCGCCAACGCCGACTCCGCCACCAACCTGGGGCTGCTGCTGGGCAACTCCGGGATCATGCCGGCCATGTCCGAGAAGTCGAAGCAGCCGGGGGCCCAGCGCCCGGGCTCCTCGCCCTTCGGGGACTTCAAGATCACCGAGGAATCGGAGGAGAAGTTCGGCTAGGGAATGTCCCGGGCCCACGGAACCGGCGTGAAAGGACTCGAGGAAAACCTCACGCAGTATGCGGCGTATCACCGCGACCGCCGCAACGTCGCGACCCACTTCGCGGGCATCCCCATGATCGTGCTCGCCGTGGTGATGGCCACCGCGACGGTGACGATTCCCGTGGGCAGCGTGGACGCGACCCTCGCCGCCGCGCTCTCGATCGCCGCGTGCGTCTACTACTTCCGGCTCGATTTCGTCTTCGGCGTCACGATGGCCGTGGCACTCTTCGCCGCGTGCGCGGCCGCGAGCGAGACCATCGCCCGCATCGGCCCCGGCGCCGCCCTGGGCGTTGCACTCGCCCTCTTCGTCGCCGGTTGGGGGCTGCAGTTCCTGGGCCACCGCTACGAGGGCATGAAGCCCGCCTTCTTCGACGACGCGCGCCAGCTCCTCATCGGGCCGCTCTTCGTGTGCGCGGAGGTCTTCTTCCTCCTGGGCGCGAAGCGGGACTTGCGCCGGCGCATCGAGGCGCGCGTGGGCCCCGTCGTGGCCCGCCGCACGGGCGCCGCGTCCATGGGCGAGCGTTCCAACGCGGATTGAAGAACGAGACCCTCCTGCTCGCGCAGGCGCTCATCGCGCGCCCGTCCGTCACGCCCGCCGACGAGGGCTGCCAGCAGCTCATCATCGATCGCCTGGCGCCCCTGGGTTTCCGCCCCGAGGTGATGGCGTGCGGGGACGTGGCCAACCTCTGGATCCGCCACGGCACCGGCAAGCCCCTGGTGGTGCTCGCGGGCCACACCGACGTCGTGCCGCCGGGACCCCTCGACAAGTGGGCATCGGATCCCTTCGTGCCGACGGTGCGCGACGGGCAGCTCTTCGGGCGCGGGGCGGCGGACATGAAGACGTCGATCGCCGCCTTCGTGGTCGCGGCCGAACGCTTCGTGCGGGCGCATCCGGCGCATCCCGGCTCGCTCGCGCTCCTCGTCACCTCCGACGAGGAAGGTCCCTCGGTGGACGGCACCGTGCGCGTGGTGGAGGAGCTCAAGCGCCGCGGCGAGACGATCGAATACTGCATCGTGGGCGAGCCCTCCTCGGCGCAGGCTTTCGGCGACACCATCAAGAACGGCCGGCGCGGCTCCCTCACGGGGCGGCTCTGGGTGCAGGGCGTGCAGGGCCACGTGGCCTACCCGCACAGC
>JAAOZZ010000222.1 GCA_012274175.1 Betaproteobacteria bacterium | reverse complement strand
GCTTCGTCTCGCGGCGGAGGAACGGTCTTGGGCATGGGGGCGGGCGCGGGGGGCCAGAGCCAACTCTAAGCTTTCAGACCCCGGGAAACAATACCGCGTGGATGGCCCAGATCGCCCCGATGCCCAGCGCGATGAAGGCGACCTGGGTGAGCGACTCGGAGAGGGCGTTGCGCTTGTGCAGCCCGGGGATCAGGTCCGCCACGGCGATGTAGATCATGCTCGCGGCGGCGAAGGCGAGGATATCGGGGATCCAGCCCGACACCGACGAGAGCGCCAGCCACGCGATCACCGCGCCCAGCATCGCCGCCATGCCGGAGAGCGCGTTGAGCGCCAGGGCGCGGCCCTTGCCGAAGCCGGAGTGCAGCAACACGAGGAAATCCCCGATCTCCTGGGGGATCTCGTGGGCGATGATCGCGAGCGAGGTCACCACACCCAGCTTCACGTCCGCCATGAACGCGCTCGCGATGATCACGCCGTCGGTGAAGTTGTGGAACGCGTCTCCGAAGACGATCATCCAGCCCGTGTGCCCGTGGTCGTGGTCCACCGCCACCGGTCCCGCGCGGGACTCGGGCTCCTCGCCCTCGTGGTGGTGGTGATGGCGCCAGAGCAGCAGCTTCTCCAGCACGAAGAAGGCGAGCAGCCCGAAGAGGATGAAGGCGGCGGTGCGCCCGGGGTTCCTCGACTCCTCGAAAAGATGGGGCAGCAGGTCGAGGAAAGCCGCGCCGAGCAGCGCCCCCACGGCGAAGCTCACGAGCGTGGGGATCCAGCGCGCCTGCACGCGGAAGGCGACCAGCGCGGCGATGGCGAGCGAAAGCGCGGTGCCCGCGAAACAGGCGAGCAGGATGTAGGCGAGGACGATCATTCGATCCAGGCGAAGGCGCCCATCCGCCCGCTCTTCGGCTGCCTGCGATAGGAGAAGAAGCGCTCGCGCTCGAGGAGCGTGCAGCCGCCGCCGCCGTGCACTTGGGCGACGCCCGCCCGGGCGAGGCGCCGGCGGGCGAGCGCGTACAGGTCGGCCAGGAACTTGCCGTCGCCCCGGGGCGCGAAGGCGCTTTCCGCGGCGGGCTCGACCGCCATGAAGGCCGCGCGCACCTCCGGCCCCACCTCGAAGGACCGCGGGCCGATCGCGGGCCCCATCCAGGCGACGATCTCGTGCGCGGGCGAGCCCATGGCGGCCACCGCGTTCTCGATCACGCCCGCCGCCATGCCGCGCCAACCCGCGTGCACCGTGCCCACGCTCTGCCCCGCGCGGTCGCACAACAGCAGCGGCAGGCAATCGGCGGTGAGGACCACGCACACGGTGCCCGGCGTCGCAGTGACGGCGGCGTCGGCCGTGGGCACTTCCCGCTCGGCGAGGTGGTCGAGATGGGCCACCTGCGTGCCGTGCACCTGCGCGAGCCAACGAGGGTCCGAGGGCAGGTGCGCGCGCACGATCTCCCGGTTGCGCGCAACCCGACCGGGCTCGTCCCCGCTCGCAAGGCCGAGGTTCATGGACGCGAAGTCGCCCTCGCTCACGCCTCCCGCGCGCGTGGTCACGAAAGCGCGCACCCGCGGCGGCGCGGGCCAATCGGGCCGCAGCCACTCGGCGGGGAACGTCATGGGGCCCGCAACCGCTCGAGCAGTCCCGCCATGTCCGCGGGCAGCGGCGATTCGAAGCGCACGGCCTGGCCGCTCGCCGGATGGCGAAGCGCCAGCTTCCACGCGTGCAGCGCCTGGCGGCCCAGCAGGCGCTCGCCCCGTCCCGCATACACCGCGTCGCCCTCGATGGGATGGCCGATGGAGGCGAGGTGGACGCGGATCTGGTGTGTGCGCCCGGTCTCCAGGTCGCACTCGAGCAGCGTATGCGCCGGCAAGGCCTCGCGCACGCGGTAGTGGGTGACCGCGGGCTTGCCCCCCGCCACCACCGCCATGCGGGTGCGGTGCACCGGGTGGCGGCCGATGGGAGCCTCGACGCGGCCGGGGCGCGCGATGCGCCCGCGCACGAGGGCGAGGTAGGTGCGCTTCATCGTGCGCTCCTGGAGCTGGCGCACGAGGTCGAGCTGGGCCGCCTCGTTCTTCGCCACCACCAGCAGGCCGCTCGTGTCCTTGTCGAGGCGATGGACGATGCCGGCCCGCGGCAGCTCGCGCAGTGCGGGCGCGTGGTGCAGGAGGGCGTTGAGCAGGGTGCCCTCCCAGTTGCCGCTGCCCGGGTGCACCACGAGGCCCGCGGGCTTGTCGACGACGAGGATGTCGTCGTCCTCGTGCACCGCCGCGAGGGCGATGGCCTCGGGCAGGAACGCCGTGTCCGCCGGGCGCGGGACGAGCGCCACGTCCACCGACTCGCCGCTCTTCACCTTCGAGCGCACGGAGGAAGGCGCTCCGTCCACCCGCACGTGGCCCTCCTCGATCAGCCGCGCGAGGCGGCTGCGGGATTGCCCGGGCAGCAGGCGGGCGAGCGCCTGGTCGAGGCGCAGCCCCGCGAGCTCGAGGGGAATCACGAGGTGCAGCGCGCGGCCGTCCGGTGGCGGCGCGGTATAATTCGCGCTTCGCGAATCGGAATTCGTCATGACCCGAAGTGTAACGGCATTGGCCTGCGCGCTCCTCGCCCTCACCCTGGCGGGCTGCGGCATG
>JAAOZZ010000221.1 GCA_012274175.1 Betaproteobacteria bacterium | reverse complement strand
GGGTGGAAGAGCGCCACCGTGCGCGCGTAATAAGCGTAGGGATTGTCGCTGACGATGCGCGGAAGGCCCGTGGCGTCGCGCTCGCCGGGACCCACGATCGCGGCACCCGCGCGCGTCGTGGCGAGCAGCGATCGGTAGCGGGAGCCCGCCACGAAGGTGATGTGATCCGGCCCCGCCGACTCGAGCGAGGCCACGCCCGTGAGGGGTGCGCCCACCTCGCCCACCGCCTCGCCGCCGAGGCGCGCGACGATTTCCCGGAGAGTGAGCGCGGGGGAGCCCAAGGCCGCTTACTTGTCGGAAAGGGCCTTGATGACCTTCTCGGTGATGTCGATGCGCGAGCTGGCGAACACGGCCTCCTGCACGACGAGGTCGAAATGCTCCTGCTCGGCGATCTGGTTGATCACCCGCGTGGCGCGCTCCTGGACGGCCGCGAGCTCCTCGTTGCGGCGCAGGTTGAGGTCCTCGCGGATCTCGCGCTGCCGGCGCTGGAAGTCGCGGCTGATGTCGGCGAGCTTGCGTTCCTTGTCGCGGCGCGCGGCCTCGGTCATGGTCACGTTCTCGCGCTCGAGCTCCTGCTGCAGGTCGCGGCCTTCCTTCTCGACCTTGGCGAGCTCCGCGTTGCGCGCGGTGAACTCGCGCTCGAGCTTCTGCTGGGCGCGCTTGGCGGGTGCCGCCTCGCGGAAGACGCGCTCCGTGTTCACGAACCCGATCTTGAGCTCCACGGCCCCCGCCGCGAACACCCACCCGGCCAGCACCAATGCCACAAGCGTCTTCATGTCTCGCGCCCCACGGGAATCAGAAAATGCGGCCCAGCTGGAACTGGAAACGCTCGATCTTGTCGTCGGGCTTCGAGCGGATCGGGAAGCCGAAGGAGAACCTGAGCGGTCCCACCGGCGAGTCCCACGTGACCGCCGTGCCCGTGGTCACGCGCACGTCGGCCGCACTCAGCTTGTCGCCCGGCCCCCACACGTTGCCCGCGTCCGCGAACAGCGACAGCCGCACGTTCTTGTCCTTGTACCCGGGCAGCGGGAACAGGAATTCTATATTGCCCACGAATCTGCGGTCGCCGCCGAGGATGTCCCCGTTGATGTCCCGCGGTCCGAGGGACGCGGTCTGGAAGCCGCGCACCGAGCCGGTGCCGCCGGCGTAGAAGTTCTTGAAGAACGGCAGCGGGTGGCCGCGGTAGCCGTCGGCGTAGCCCACCTCGCCGTTCAGCATGAGGGTGAGCCACGGCAGCCGGTCCCAGGTGAAGAACCACTGGCTCTGGTAGGTGGCGCGATAGTACGTGAGGTCGCCCGGGGGCACGCCCAGCTCGAGCCCCGCCTCGTTGAGAGAACCGTAGGTGGGCCAGGTGAGGCTGTCGCGGGTGTCGTGCGCGAGCGAGAAGTTGGTGCGGAAGGTGTTGGTCTGCTCGCCGAACTCGGAGATGAAATCGGTGTAGCGCGGTGGCGAGCCCGCCGGGTCGATGGTGAGGCGCGTGCGCTCCGCCGTGAAGCCCAAGTTCACGGTGTCGAATTCGCTGATGGGAATGCCGAAGCGAACGCCTGCGCCGTCCGTGTACGTGTGGTACGCGGCGATCGACAGCGTGGAGGTGTCCACGTCGCGGCGGAAGAGGTCGAAGCCGCGCGAGATGCCGTCCGCGGTCCAGTACGGGTTCATGTAGGAGAACGAGTACACCTTGTTCACCGAGCCGTTGTCCACCTGGAAGGCGATGAGGTTGCCCGTGCCCAGCACGTTGGACTGCGACACCGAGGCCTGGAGCGTGACCTTCTCCGCCGCCGAGTAGCCGATGCCGAAGTTGAGGCTTCCGGTGTTGCGCTCCGTGACGGTCACGTTCACGTCGACCTGATCCGAGGTGCCCGGCACCGCGGGGGTCTCGATGGTCACGTCGGAGAAGTAGCCCGTGCGCTGCAGGCGCTCCTTGGAGCGGGCGATCTTCGCGAGCGAATACCACGAGCTCTCCAGCTGGCGCAGCTCGCGGCGGATCACCTCGTCCTTGGTCTTCTGGTTGCCCGAGATGTTCACGTGGCGCACGTAGACGCGCCGGCCCGGGTCGATGAAGAACGTGAAGGCGGCGATGCGCTTGGCGCGGTCGAGGTCCGGCACCGGGTTCACGTTCGCGAAGGAGTAGCCGTCGTTGCCGAGGCGGTCGGTGATGTGCTTGGTGGCGTCGACGATCTTCTCGCGCGAGAAGACGTCGCCCGGGTGGACCAGGACCAGACGCCGCAGCTCCTCCTCGGGCACGATGAGGTTGCCGCTGAACTTGATGTCCCCCATCTTGTACACCGGCCCCTCGGTGAGCGCGATGGTGATGAAGATCTTCTGGCGGTCGGGCGTGATCGAGACCTGGGTGGAGTCGATGTTGAACTCGAGGTAGCCGCGGTTGAGATAGTACGAGCGCAGGGTCTCCAGGTCCGCGGTGAGCTGCTGCTTGGAGTACTGGTCGTCCTTGGTGAACCAGGTGAACCAGCCCGGCGTGGTGAGCTTGATCTGGCGCAGCAGCTGGCGCTCGGTGAAGTCCTTCGCGCCGATGATGTTGATGTCGGCGATCTTGGTGACCGCGCCCTCCTCGATGTCGAAGCGCAGCGCCACGCGGTTGCGCTCGAGCGGGGTCACGGTGGTGGAGACCTTCGCGCCGTAGTAGCCGCGGCTCGTGTACTGGCGCTTGAGCTCCTTCTCGGCGCGGTCGAGCAGCGACTTGTCGTAGATCTTGGATTCCGAGATCCCCGACTGCTTGAGGCCGTCCTTCAGGTTGTCCTTGGTGAATTCCTTGGCGCCCACGATGTCGATCGAGGCGATCGCGGGGCGCTCCTGCACCGAGACGATCAGCACGTCGCCGTCGGCCTCGAGGCGCACGTCGGAGTAGAAGCCCGTCGCGTAGAGCGCCTTCACCGCCGCCGCCGCCTTCCCGTCGTCGATCTTCTCGCCCACCTTGACCGGGAGGTACGAGAACACCGTTCCGGCCTCGGTGCGCTGCACGCCTTCCACGCGGATGTCGCGGATCACGAAGGGCTCGATCGCGAGCGCAGGCAGGGCGATGACGACCGCGCACGCGATCGCGAGGCGCAGGCCGAGGGTGCGGTGACGCTTCAAGGGGTCAGCTGGTGAACAAGCGGTTGATGTCGTTGTAGAAGGCGAAAAGAGTGAGGCACACGAGGAGCGCCAGGCCGAGCCGCTGCCCGATTTCCATCGTGCGCTCCGAGACCGGGCTGCCCTTGACGATTTCGGCGAGATAATACACCAGGTGCCCACCATCGAGCAGCGGAATCGGCAGCAGGTTGAGCACTCCCAGGCTCACGCTCACCAGGGCGAGGAACCCGAGCCACGCAAGCCAGCCCAGCTGCGCCGACTGCCCGGCGTAGTCGGCGATGGTGAGCGGGCCCGACAGGTTCTTCCACGAAACCTCGCCCACCACCATGCGCCCGAGCATCTGCAGGCTGAACGCGGACAGGTCGGCCACCTTCTGCACCGACTTGCCCAGCGCTGCGAGCGGCCCGTAACGCACCGTGGTGCTCATGCGGTCGTACTCCCGTCGCAGCTCCGCCGGCGCCTCGACGCCGAGGCGGCCGATGCGCGCCCCTCCCGCGGCGACGGCCTCGGGGATCGCGCGCAGGCGCACGCGCGAACCCCGGCGCTCCACGTCGATGTCGATCGGCTTGCCGGGGCTCGCGGAGACCGCGGCGGTGAAATCGAACCACGTCGCGATGGGCCGGCCGTTGATGGCCACGACCCGGTCGCCCTGGGCGAGCCCCGCGCGCTCGGCCGCGGAATCCGGGAGCACGCCGCCCACCAGCGCGGGCGTGCGCGGCCGGAACGGTGCGAGCCCCAGCTTCGCGAGGAGATCCTGCTCGAGGTCGTCGTTCGACAGGCGGGAGAGGTCGAGGCGCTTCGTGGCGAGGACGCCGCTTTCGCCGCGCACCTCGACCGGAACCACGTCGCGCTTCACGCCCTCCTTCATCAGCGTCCAGCGCACGTCGCCCCAGGTGTAGACCGGCTCGCCGGCGATCGAGACCAGCGTGTCGCCGCTGGCGATCCCGGCGGCCGCGGCGGGCGTGTCCGCGGCTGCCGCGCCCACGATCGGCTTCACGCCGGGCATTCCCGCTATGAAGAGCGCCCAGTAGATCAGCACCGCCAGCGCGAAATTGGCGGCCGGGCCCGCCAGCACGATGAAGATGCGGGCCCCCACCCCCTTGCGGTTGAATGCCCGCGGCCGCTCCGCCGGGGCCACGTCGCCTTCGCGCTCGTCGAGCATCTTCACGTAGCCGCCGAGGGGCACCGCGGCGAGCACCCATTCGGTCCCGTCCGCGCCCGAGCGGCGCGTCCACAGCGGCTTGCCGAATCCCACGCTGAATCGCAGGATCTTCACGCCCATGAGGCGCGCGGCCGCGTAGTGGCCCAGCTCGTGGATCACCACGAGCACGCCCACGGTGACGAGGAAGGAAACGACGGTGAGGAAGGCGTGGCTCATGGGATCGCGTGGGAGGCGGCCTGCGCTCGTCGCGCGACGAAGCGCGAAGCCAGGCCACGGGCCTCGATGTCCACAGCATAAACCTGCTCGAGGGAGGCGAGCGGCTCCACGGTGATTTCCGCGAGCACCGCCTCGATCACCTCCGCGATGCCCGTGAACGCCAGGCGCCGCCCGAGGAAGGCCTCGACGGCCACCTCGTTGGCCGCGTTGAGCGCCGCGGGCGCGGTTCCGCCGCGGCGCATCGCCTCGGCCGCGAGGCGCAGGCAGGGGAAGCGCGCCGGGTCCACGCGCTCGAACTCGAGCTTGCCGAGGGAAGCGAAATCGAGCGGCCCCACGCCGGAGGCGATCCGCTCGGGCCACGCGAGCGCGCAGGCGATGGGCGTGCGCATGTCCGGGGCGCCCAGCTGCGCGATCACCGAGCCGTCCCGGTACTCCACCATCGAGTGGATCACGCTTTGCGGATGCAGCACCACCTCGATCGCCTCGAGCGCGGCGCCGAAGAGCCAATGGGCCTCGATCACCTCGAGGCCCTTGTTCATCATCGTGGCGGAATCGACCGAGATCTTGCGCCCCATGACCCAGTTCGGGTGGGCGCACGCCTGCTCCGGGGTCGCGCGCGCGAGGCGCTCCAGGGGCGTGGTGCGGAACGGCCCGCCCGAGGCGGTGAGCACGATGCGGCGGGCGCCTGAGCGCTCGAACTGCGTCCCGTCGCGCCCGCATTCGAAACCGCGCGGCAGCGACTGGAAGACCGCGGAATGCTCGCTGTCGATCGGCAGCAGCGTGGCCCCGCCCTCGGCGAGCGACGCGGTGAAGAGCGCTCCCGACATCACCAGCGCTTCCTTGTTCGCGAGCAGCACTTCCTTGCCGGCGCGCGCCGCGGCGATGGTCGCCGGCAGCCCGGCGGCGCCCACGATCGCCGCCATCACCGCGTCGACCTCGCTCGCCGCGGCGATCTCCTCGAGGGCGGCGGGGCCCTGGCGCACCTGGGTCGCGAGGCCCTCGCGGCGCAGGTTGCGATCGAGCCGCTCCGCGGCCGCGGCATCGGCGAGCACGGCATGGAGGGGCTCGAAGGCACGGCATTGCTCGAGCAGCAGCGCGTCGTTCTTTCCGGCGGCGAGCGCCGTCACCCGATACCGGTCGGGATGGCGCGCCGCCACGTCGAGCGTGCTGGTGCCGATGGAGCCCGTGGAGCCCAGGATCGCCAGGCGCTTCACGCCGCGGCCCCGCGCGCGGCAAGCGCGAACGCGAGCGCGGCCACCGGCAGCGTGGCCGTGAGCGCGTCGATGCGATCGAGGATGCCGCCATGTCCCGGGAGCAGCCGGCTCGAATCCTTGAGGCCCGCCCCGCGCTTCATCCACGACTCGAACAGGTCACCCTCGACGCTCAGCGCGGCGAGCGCCAGCATCGCGCCCACGGCGGGAAGCCCGTGGCCCGGGGCGAAGATCGTGGTAAGCGGCGTGTCGTGGGAGCGCGCGATCGCCGCGAGCGCCGCGCCGTAGGCCGCCACGCCGAGGAACGCTCCCGCCACTCCTTCCCAGGTCTTGCCCGGGCTCACCAATGGGGCGAGCTTGTGGCGCCCGAAGCGGCGTCCGGCGAAATAGGCGGCGATGTCGGCGATCCACACCAGCGCGGCGGTGGCGAGCAGCACCCAAGGGCTCGCATCCCGCAGGGTCACGAAGGCGAGCCACGTGGGCCAGACGACGAGCCAGCCGGCCACGGCCCGCAGGAAAGGCGCGGGGCGCAGGGACCGGGCGAGCCACCAGGGCGCCACCAGGACCCAGAACGCCACCGCGAGGGCGAATCCGCCGAGCGCCAGCTGCTCGAAGAACGCCGCGGCGTGCCGCACGTACAGCAGCCACATCGCCGCGCCGATGGCGCCCGAGAGCGCGAGGAAGATCGCCTGGGAGGCGGGCGCCATCGCGGCGAGCCGCGACCATTCCCAGCCGGCGAGGAGTGCGGCGGCGAGCACGAAGAGCGCCCATCCGTCGGCGGGCGCGGCGAAGAGCATCGCCACCAGGACGGCGAGGATCACGACCGCGGTGAGGACGCGGGTGCGCAGCATCGGGTGTTCCGGGCGGCTCGCGGGCGAGCGGCCTAGCTCGCCTGCTTCACGGCCTCGCCCTGCAGCAGCTGCTCGCTCGTGCGCCCGAAGCGGCGCTCGCGGCGCCGGTACGAGGCGAACGCCTCGTCGAGGGACTGGGCGTTGAAGTCGGGCCACAGGGCGTCGGTGAAGTAGAACTCCGAGTAGGCGAGCTGCCAGAGCAGGAAGTTGGAGACGCGCTGCTCGCCGCCGGTGCGGATGAAGAGGTCAGGCTCCGGCGCGTAGCTCATGGAAAGGTAGCGCGCGATGCACTCCTCGGTGATCGGGGCGCGCGGATCGGCCTCGCGGCAGCGGTTGACGGCCTGCAGCACGTCCCAGCGCCCGCCGTAGTTCGCGGCCACGGTGAGCGTGAGGCGCGTGTTCTTCGCCGTGAGCTCCTCGCCGCGGCGGATGTGCTCGACGATGCGCGGGTCGAACGGCGTGAGGTCGCCCACGACCCTGAAGCGGATGCCGTTGGCGTCGAGCTTGCCCAGCTCCTGCTCGAGGGAGCGCAGGAAGAGCTGCATCAGGAACGACACCTCCTCGGGCGGCCGGCGCCAGTTCTCGCTCGAGAACGCGAAGAGCGTGAGGTACTCGACCCCGCGCTCGATGCACGCCTTCACCGCCTCGCGCACCGCCTCCACGCCTCTCCGGTGTCCCGCCACCCGCGGCAGGTAGCGCTTCTTCGCCCAGCGCCCGTTGCCGTCCATGATGATGGCCACGTGGCGGGGCACGCTCCCGGTCTCGGGTACCGACGTCGTGGAAGAGATGAATTCGCCCATGGGTCGCGTGGCCGCCCGTCAGACGGCCATCAGGTCCTTTTCCTTTTCCGCCACCAGTCGGTCGATGTCGGCGATGGCCCTGTCGGTCATCTTCTGCACCTCGTCCTGGGCGCGCTTCTCGTCGTCCTCGCTCACCTCGCTCTTCTTGAGCAGGTCCTTCAGGTGCGCGATCGCGTCGCGGCGGATGTTGCGCACCGCCACCTTGGCGTTCTCGCCGTCGTGGCGCACGATCTTGGTGAGCTCGCGGCGGCGCTCCTCGGTGAGCGCGGGCATAGGCACCCGGATCACGTCGCCCGAGGTGGCCGGGTTCACGCCCAGGTCGGAATCGCGGATGGCCTTCTCCACGACGCCGACCATCTTCTTCTCGAACGGCTGGATCGCGATGGTGCGCGCGTCGGCGAGCGTCACGTTGGCGACCTGGTTGATCGGCATCTCGGTGCCGTAGTAGTCCACGCGCAGGTGGTCGATGAGCCCGGTGTGCGCCCGGCCCGTGCGCACCTTCGCGAGGTCGTGCTTCAGCG
>JAAOZZ010000220.1 GCA_012274175.1 Betaproteobacteria bacterium | reverse complement strand
GCGTCCTGCTTCGAGAGCGCCTGCACGTCCTTCTTCGCGCCCATCGCGGCATCCATCTGCGGCGTGCCCTGCATCGCGAAGCCCATCTTCTGCGTCTCGCGCGTGAGGCAGGCCTCGTCGTCGCCGCACTTGGCCATGATCTTCTGCACGTCGGCCATCATCGGCGCCATCTTCGTCGCCACGGCCTGGGACTTGTCGCTCTTGCCCTGGAGCGCGGCCATCTGCGATGGATCGATCGCCTGCACCGTGGGCATGGCGGTCGGGGGCTGCGCGGCGAGCTGGGCCGTGAGGCTCGCATTGCGCTTCACGCGCCACTCGTACGGGTCGTACAGGCCTTCGCTCTTCTTCCTGCCGGCGGACTCGTAGACGTATTCGACGCTGAGCGTGGCCTTCGCGCCGGCGGGTGCGAAGACGTCGGCCGCACGGGACGCGGCGCTGGTCGCTGCGATGCACAGGGTAATGAGCATGCCGGGCGCGAAGTTGCGCATGTCATTCCTCCTCAGAAGGCGGTTATGCGTTGGTCGCCGTTCATGGTGATCGTGCAGGCAACGCTGGTATCTGGCGTCAAGACCACTGACGAGCAGGAGCCGCCATTCACCCCGATGTCCCCGGGGTTCGGCACCGGACCGTCGTGACCCAGCGTGACCGTGATCACGACGACTTCGCCGGGGCATGTGAGCGCCGTACGCGTCCCGCTGTCACCTGGGGAGATGCGTAGGTTGCCCACAATGCCGGTGATCCGCACGATCTGCCCGGCCCGGGCACCGCCGTACGCCAACGTGAGCGTGGGCTTGGACGCGAGTGGTTGGCAGATCAGGCCCAGCCCGTTCGTCGTGGGATCGAAGGTGACCGCGGCGATACCCTGGCAAACGCCTTCCGAGTTGACGACGTTGCAGGCCAGGCCCGCCAGTGCATCGATGCTTGGGAGCGTTCCGCCCGTGCCGCTCGGACCCGCGGGCCCGGGTACGCCTTGCGGACCCGAGGGGCCCGGCGCGCCGTCAGCGCCATCCTTGCCTGCGAGGCCCGCGGCACCGGGGATGCCTTGCGGGCCCATCGGCCCCGTTGCGCCCTGCAGACCCGCCGTGCCCGCGGGCCCTTGCGGACCGGCCGCGCCGATCGTGACCCAGAATTCGTCGTACTTGCCATCGTCTTCGCCGCCGCTCTTGCCCTTGCCGAGCGTGACCGTAAGCAGGTAGCTGCCAGGCGCGACGGTGACGGGAACGAGCGCGTCGATCTGCGTGGCCGTCATCGAGACCACGGTGAGCGGGAGCATGCCCAGGGTCACTTTCGGTTGTCCGCCGCCGAGGTTGAGCCCGAGGATGTGCAGCATGCCGCCATCGGCGCGCGCCTCGGTGATCGCGGGCTGGCGCGACGAGTCCGCGAAGCTGCGGGTCGATGTCGCGAGCGATGCGCCGCCCGCGCACAACGCGAGGGCGATGCCGATGGCGAGGCTGCGCGCCGCGGGCCTAGCCCGGGATCGCGGGAGGGTCGAGTGGGACGGGTCGTTGCGGGTCATGGCGGTCTCCGGTTGGGCTCGCACCTGCCCAAACGCGATCCCGCCGGAAAAGACGCCACCGCCCGGCGCGAAGTCCGCCTATGCCGCCTCGAGCCGCGCGATCGCCTCGTCGCAGCGCTTCACCTTCTCCTC
Source organism: Betaproteobacteria bacterium (assembly GCA_012274175.1). Classification (GTDB taxonomy): domain Bacteria; phylum Pseudomonadota; class Gammaproteobacteria; order Burkholderiales; family Usitatibacteraceae; genus Usitatibacter. The sequence continues at coordinate 2,250 of JAAOZZ010000220.1, read as the reverse complement.
GAAGTTCTTCGCTTCGTCGTCCGGAATCGCCCCGAGATTTTCCGCGCGCATCGCCGCCAGGAACGCGCCGGCGTGCGCCAGCACCAAGCGCGCTTCCCTGAGCATCGCGAGGCGCCGGTCGCGATCGCCGGCCGCGGGGCCCGCGGAGGCCAGCAGCGCGTAGCCGAGGCCCGCCTGGGCGTTGGCGATGGTGACGCGCGTGTCCCGCGACTTGCGCGATCGCTCCGGCAATCTCTCGGCGATCGCGAGCGCTTCCCGGCTGTAGCGGGTGGCGCGTATCGGATCGCCGACCTGGATCGCGAGGTGGGACGCCCCGGCGAGGACCCTCATCCGGTCCTCCACAAGGGTCACGTTGGACGGATCGCGATCCGCGAGCTCGCGGCTGAGCGCGATAGCCTCCACCATCGTGCGATCCGCCTCTCGCGCGTCGCCGCCCAGCCTCTGCGCCATGGCGAGTTCGTACAGGATGGCCCCGACGAGCGCCTGCTTGCTCGCGTCTCCGGGCGCTTGCGCGCGCGCCTCCAGGGCGAGGTCGCGCGCCTTGAGGAAATAGGCGATGGCACCCTGGACGCTCTGCGGTGTCCGGCCGGTATAGGCGAGCAACATGCCCGCCCGCTGGTAGATCGCGGCGAGCCGCTCGCGCAACTCGACGTCTCCCGGCGCCTCCCGCACGATCGCCTCGAGAGCCGCAATCTCCTCGGCCATGGCCGCTTCGTGCTCGGGGCTGCGGCCGGTGAGCGAGCTCTCGAGGTGGATCCTCTCGATGCGGGCGATCGGCAGGAGCGTGCGATCGGCCGCAGACGCGCCCGGTGCCGAGGAGATGCGCCCGGACAGCCCGATGGTCTTGGCCATCTCCGCCCGCCAGCGCCCATCGGCAACCAGGAAGTAGGCCCGCGTGAGCGCATAGGCGAGCTTGCGGTGCTCCCGCGCGATCGCGATATCGTTCGGCTTCATGCGCTCGAGCTCGGTGAATATCTTCCCGGACTTCTCGAAATTGCCGATCGAGGCCGCGAGGTCGCCCTGGTTCGCCGAGCCCGGCTGGCCCTGGATGTTGCCCACGTTGCGGTAGGCGACCGCGATTTCGTACAGGAGCGCGGGGTCGCCGCCCGTCTCCCCGGCGAGCGCGTCGAGATACTCGAGCGAGGTCTTGACGAGCATCTCGCGCGCCGCGAGCGATCCGGGCAGGTTCTCGATCTTGGCGTGCACCTCGAAGATGAACGTGTTGGCGAGCTTCCTCACGCTCGCGATCCCGCGGCGCCTCGCCCGGCAGATCTCGGGCGAGGCGCCGCGGGATCGCGAGCGTCGAGGCGACGGCGATCTCTTCCTGCAGCAGCATGACTTCGGTGAGCGGCCTGCCCTCGCGCACGGCGCGATACGGGCACAGGCCCGTGACCAGCTCGTGCAGGATCACGCCGAGGGCATAGATGTCCGTGGCCGTGGTGATGTCGCCCGCGGCCACCTGCTCCGGCGCCGCGTAGCGCAACGTCATCACGCGCCCGCCCATGCGGGTGAGCTCACCCGCGGCGCTCGCGGCATCGGCCTCGTCCACCAGTTTCGCGATGCCGAAATCGAGCAGCTTCACCTGGCCCGAGGCGTCGATGAGGATGTTGGCGGGCTTCAGGTCGCGGTGCACCACCAGGTGTCGGTGGGCGTGGGCCACGGCGGCAAGCACCTGCCGGAAGAGCGCGAGACGCTCGGGGAGCGAAAGCGACCGGGACGCCACGTGGTCCGAGAGCGTGAGCCCCTCGACGAACTCCATCGCGAGCCAGGGCTGACCCGCGTCGGTCACGCCCGCATCGTAGAGCCGCGCGATGTTCGCGTGCTCGAGCCTCGCGAGGATGTCGCGCTCACGCCGGAAGCGCTCGCGCCACACTTCGCCGCGCTGGTTCACCTCCGGCAGCTTCAACGCCACGTCGCGCTCGACGCGCCCGTCGGCCTGCCGGGCGAGCCACACTTCGCCCATGCCGCCGTGGCCGAGCGCTCGGAGGAGCTCGAAGGGGCCGATCCTGGCGCCCGGAGCGTGCGCGCTCGACCAATCCGGGACCGGGGCGAGCCGCGGCACCGTCTCCAGCTCGCACGAGCGCTCGGCGCGCTCGTGGGTTGCCAGCATCCTGCGCAGGACGGGCGTTGCCTCGGGGTGCGTGGCCTCGAGTCCCGCGAGCCAGGCGTCGCGAGCCCCGGCCTCCATGTCGAGGGCCGTGGTGAGCAGCGGCTCCACCTGAAGCCAGAGTTCGCGGGAGAGTTTCAAGG
>JAAOZZ010000219.1 GCA_012274175.1 Betaproteobacteria bacterium | reverse complement strand
GCGATCAGCACGCCGCCCGCGTGCATGCCCACGTTGCGCGTGAGCCCCTCGAGCGCGCGGGCGAGCGTCATGAGTTCCCGCACTTCCTCCTGCTCGTCCACCAGGGCCTTCAGCTGCGGCTCGACCTCGAGCGCGCGCTCGAGCGTCATCCCCAGTTCGAAGGGCACGAGCTTGGCGATGCGGTCCACCTCGCCGTAGGGCATGCCCAGGACCCGCCCCACGTCCCGCACCACGGCCTTGGCCGCCATGGTGCCGAAGGTCACGATCTGGGAGACGCATTCGGCGCCGTATTTCTGCCGCACGTAGTCGATGACCCGGTCGCGCCCGTCCTGGCAGAAGTCGATGTCGAAGTCGGGCATCGACACGCGCTCGGGATTCAGGAAGCGCTCGAACAGCAGCTCGTAGCGCAGCGGGTCGAGGTCGGTAATGCCCAGGGAATAGGCCACGAGCGATCCGGCCCCCGAGCCGCGCCCCGGCCCCACGGGAACGCCGTGGGTCTTCGCCCAGTTGATGAAGTCGGCCACGATGAGGAAGTAGCCCGGGAAGCCCATCTGCACGATGGTCTTGAGCTCGTAGTCGAGCCGCTCGAGGTAGCGCGGGCGGGCCCCATCGCGCGCCGCTTCGTCGGGAAAGAGCAGCGCGAGCCGAGCCTCGAGGCCGCGCGCGGATTCCGAGCGCAGGAAATCGTCGATCGATTCCCCGTGGGGCGTGGGGAAATCCGGCAGCCGGCTCTTGCCCAGGGAGAATTCGAACGCGCACCGGCGGGCGATCTCGACCGAGTTCTCGAGCGCCTCGGGCAGGTCCGCGAATAGCTCGGCCATCTGCGCCTGCGACTTGAAGTATTGCTCCGGACCGAATTCCCGCGGGCGGCGCGAGTCGCCCAGCACGTAGCCCTGCGCGATGCACACGCGCGCCTCGTGCGCGGCGAAGTCGGCGCGGCGGACGAACTGGATCGGATGGGTGGCCACGACCGGCACCCCGACGCGGGAGGCGAGCGCCACCGCCGCCTGCACCGCCGAGGCGCTTCGCACCGGGTCGACTCGCTGCACCTCCATGTAGTACGACGCCGGAAAATCCGCCGCCCACTGGCGGACCAGCGCCTCGGCATGCTCGCGGTTCCCCGATGCGAGGGCCGCGCCCACGTCGCCCGCCTCGCCGCCCGAAAGGGCGATGAGCCCTGCGGCGTCCCGCAGCCATTCGCGCTTCACCTCGGCGCGCCCGCGCCAGTGGTTCTCCACGTGGGCCCGCGTGAGCAGGTCGCAGAGCCGCAGGTAGCCGGAGCGGTCGCGGCAAAGCAACCCGAGACGGTAAGGCGCGTCGCGGTTCCTCTCGTTGGTGATCCACACGTCGCAGCCGATGATCGGCTGCACGCCCGCCGCGCGGGCCGCCTCGAAGAACTTGATGGCGCCGAAGACGTTGGAAGCGTCGGTGATCGCGAGCGCCGGCATGCCGTCGGCGGCGGCGGCCGCCACGGCGGCGTCCACGCGGGCGATCCCGTCCACCACGGAGTATTCCGTATGCAGGCGCAGGTGGACGAAGCGTGGGGCGGTCATGCGATTTTCGGCTGGCGGGCGGCGAGAGCCATTCTACGTGGTCGCAAACCCAGCGTCGAAGCGCATCGCGCGCCTCGTTTCACCGCTAGCGGCGCAGCGCGAAGAAGCCTCGCAGGAGCCCCGCGCATTCTTCGGCGAGCACACCGCCCTCGAATCGCCCGTGGTGGTTCGTGGCGAGCGTGGTGAGGTCCACGAGGCTGCCGCAAGCGCCGGTCTTGGGGTCGCGCGCGCCGTATACGACGCGGGCGAGCCTCCCATGCACCATGGCGCCCACGCACATCGCGCACGGCTCGAGGGTCACGTACAGCTCGCAGCCGGGCAGCCGGTAGTTGCCGAGGGCGAGCGCCGCCTCGCGCAGCGCCACGATCTCCGCGTGGGCAGTGGGATCGGCGCTCGAGATCGGGCGGTTGTAGCCGCGTCCGACGATTCCGCCGTCCTTCACGACCACGGCCCCTACCGGTACCTCGCCCGCCTGGGCGGCTTCCTGCGCGAGGGCGAGGGCCTCGCGCATGAAACGTTCGTCGGAACCTGCATCCACCATCAGGCGGCCTCCCCGGCCGGCGTCAAGTTCGCGAGCGACACCATTCCTGCCGCGGACCATTCGCCCGTTCCCTTCCCCGCAAACCGATCTCCTTCTCCGCGATCGATACGATCTACTCCCACTCGATCGTGGCGGGCGGCTTGGAGGAGATGTCGTAGGCCACGCGGTTGATGCCGCGCACCTCGTTGATGATGCGGCTCGAGGCGCGCGCGAGCAGGTCGTACGGGAGCTCGGCCCAGTGCGCGGTCATGAAGTCCGTGGTGACCACCGCGCGCAGGGCGACCACGAAATCGTAGGTGCGCCCGTCGCCCATCACCCCCACGGAGCGCACCGGCAGGAACACCGCGAAGGCCTGCGCCACCTGGTCGTACCAGGACACGCCCTCGGGCGTGCGCGCGGCGCGCAGCTCGTCGATGAAGATCGCGTCGGCGCGGCGCAGCAGCTCCGCGTATTCGCGCTTCACTTCCCCCAGGATGCGCACGGCGAGCCCCGGTCCCGGGAACGGGTGGCGGAAAACCATCTCCCGCGGCAAGCCCAGCTCCACGCCCAGGGCCCGGACCTCGTCCTTGAAGAGCTCCCGCAGCGGCTCGAGGAGCTTCAGGTGCAGCGTTTCGGGCAGCCCGCCCACGTTGTGGTGCGACTTGATGTGGGCCGCCTTCTTGGTCTTGCCCCCGGCCGATTCGATCACGTCGGGATAGATGGTGCCCTGGGCCAGCCATTTCGCGGAAGGAAGCTTCCTCGCCTCGCGCTGGAACGCCTCGACGAAGAGCCGGCCGATCGCCTTGCGCTTGGCCTCCGGATCGGCCACGCCCTCGAGCGCGGCGTAGAACTCGCCGGCGGCGTTCACGCGGTCCACCTTCACGCCCAGGTGGCGCGCGAAGGTCTCCATCACCTGGTCGCCCTCGTCCAGCCGCAGCAGCCCCGTGTCCACGAAGATGCATGTGAGCTGGTCGCCGATCGCCTTGTGCAGCAGGGCCGCGGCGACCGCGGAATCCACGCCTCCGGAGAGCCCCAGGATCACTTCTTCCCGCCCCACCTGCTCGCGGATGCGCGCGATGGCCTGCGGGATGAACCGGGGCATGTCCCAGGTCTTGCCGCAGCCGCAGATGTCGTGCACGAAGCGGGCGTAGATCTCCTTGCCCTGCTTCGTGTGAGTGACCTCGGGGTGGAATTGCACCGCGTAGAAGCCCCGCGCCTCGTCGGCCATGCCCGCGAGCGGACACGCCGGGTTCTCCGCGATGGCCTTGAAGCCCGGCGGCAGGGCGGTGACCTTGTCGCCATGGCTCATCCAGACGTCGAGGAACGCGCGGCCCTGCTCGTCCACGCGGTCCTGGATGCCCTCGAAGAGACGCGAGTGGCCGCGCACGCGCACCTCGGCGTAGCCGAACTCGCGCACCTTGCCCGCCTCGACCGCCCCGCCCAGCTGGGCGGCCATGGTCTGCATGCCGTAGCAGATGCCGAGCACCGGCACCCCCAGCTCGAACACCACCTGGGGCGCGCGGGCCGTTTCCTCCTCGGTCACCGAAGCGTGGCTGCCCGAGAGGATGATGCCGCGGGGGTTGAACGCCCGTACGAAATCCGCGTCGACGTCGTGCGGGTGCAGCTCGCAGTACACGCCCGTCTCGCGAACCCTCCGCGCGATCAGCTGAGTGACCTGCGAGCCGAAGTCGAGGATGAGGATCCTGTCAGTCGACGTGGTAATTCGGGGCTTCCTTCGTGATCTGCACGTCGTGGACGTGGGACTCGCGCATGCCCGCCGAAGTGATCTCGACGAACTCGGCCTTCGCGCGCATGTCCTCGATGGTGCGGCACCCGGTGTAGCCCATGCTCGCGCGCAGCCCTCCCATGAGCTGCAGCACGATCGCGGTAGCGGGGCCCTTGTAGGGAATGCGCCCCTCGACGCCTTCCGGGACCAGCTTGTCCGCGTTCATCTCCGCGTCCTGGAAGTACCGGTCGCTCGAGCCCTTCTGCATCGCGCCGAGCGAGCCCATGCCCCGGTACGACTTGTAGGACCGCCCCTGGAAGAGCTCGATCTCTCCAGGCGCCTCTTCGCTTCCCGCAAAAAGGCTGCCCAGCATCACGCTCGAGGCTCCGGCGGCGACCGCCTTGGCGATGTCCCCGGAGTAACGGATGCCGCCGTCGGCGATGCACGGTACGCCCGTGCCCTCCAGCGCCGCGGCCACGTGCTGGATCGCGGTGATCTGCGGCACGCCCACGCCGGCCACGATGCGCGTGGTGCAGATGGAGCCGGGACCGATCCCGATCTTCACGCCGTCGGCGCCGTGGTCGAGCATCGCTCTCGCGGCGTCGCGGGTGGCGATGTTGCCGCCGATCACCTGCATCTGCGGGAAGCTGCGCTTGACCCACTTCACCCGGTCGAGCACTCCCTGGGCGTGGCCGTGTGCGGTATCGACGATGATCACGTCCACGCCCGCCTCCACCAGGGCCTCGACCCGCTCCTCCGTGCCCTCGCCGACACCCACCGCCGCGCCCACGCGCAGCCGGCCCTGCAGGTCCTTCGAGGCGTTCGGGTGCTCGGAGGATTTCAGGATGTCCTTCACCGTGATGAGGCCGCGCAATTCCCAGTCGCCGTTGATCACCAGCACGCGCTCGAGGCGGTGGCGGTGCATGAGGGCCTTGGCGTCCTCGAGCAGCGCGCCTTCCTTGACGGTCACCAGCTTGTCGCGCGGCGTCATGATGTTCTTCACCGGCTGGTCGAGGTTGGTCTCGAATCGCAGGTCGCGGTTGGTGACGATTCCCACCACCCGCTTGCCTTCGAGGACGGGCAGGCCCGAGATGTGGTGCTTGCGCGTGAGCTCGTGGACTTCGCGCACGGTCATGGTGGGCGTGATGGTGATCGGGTCCTTCACGACGCCGCTTTCGAACCGCTTGACCTTCGCCACCTCCGCCCCCTGGGCCTTGGGCGACATGTTCTTGTGCACGATGCCGATGCCGCCTTCCTGCGCGAGGGCGATCGCGAGGCGCGATTCCGTCACCGTATCCATGGCGGCGGAGAGCAGCGGGATGTTCAGCTGGATCGACCGGGTGAGCCGGGTGGCGAGGCTGACTTCGCGGGGCAGGACGGTCGAGTGGGCGGGAACGAGCAGGACGTCGTCGAAAGTGAGCGCCTTCTGGATGACGCGCATTCAAAATCCCTCGTCGCAAAACGAAATTATACCGATGCGCCCTACCCCGGACAACCGCGCCGCCCCCGCCGAGGCCCTGTGCGGGGATTCATTGACGCTCGCGTCGATTCTCGATAAGGTATCGTAAATGCTTGAAACTTCACATATTTGGCGAGTACCCTGCGGGGCGCTTTTCGGGCTCCTCGCGGCGGCCTGCGCGGCACCGTCGCCGGAGGCGAACCCTGCGCCCGCAGTGGCCGCCGTAGCGGCCCCCTCGCCGCCGAGCGATGATGCGAAACGCGCGGCCGCGGCGAAGGCGATGGAGGCGGCCAGGGCGCTGCTGGGCCAAGCCGAAACCGACGTGCAGCGGGCGCGGGCCAAGCGCGCGCTGTGGCTCAAGGCGTGGGAGAACCTGCTCGAGGCGCGCAGCGCTTTCGCGGCGAACGACCCGGCGGCGACCATCGCCCATGCCCGCCGAGCGAGCGATCTCGCGCAACTGGGGCTGGAACAGCTGGCCTATCCGGCAGTGAAATGAATCCAGGGAGGCAACGATGAAACGTCTGATCATCCTCGCGCTTGCGTGCGCGCTCGTTCCGGCGGCAGCCGCGCAGCTGTACAAGTACGTCGACAAGGACGGCAAGACCGTCTATTCCGACCAGCCGCCGCTCAACACCGAGAGCAAGCAGATCGTGGTGCAGCCGGGGCCCGCGAAGGCCGGCCCCCGGTCCTACGTGCAGGAAGACAAGGAGCTCACCAAGTCGCGCGACGCGGCCAAGGAGAAGGCGAAGAAGGCGGAACAGGCCGAGCGCGACGCGAAGGAGGCCGAGGCGCGCTGCGCCCAGGCGCAGAGCAACTACCAGGTCTACGTCGATGGAGGCCGCATCACCAAGTACGTGAACGGCGAGCGCATCTTCCTGGGCGACGACGAGATCGCGGCCGAACGGGAGCGCAGCAAGCGCGAGCTCGACGAGGCGTGCAAGAAATGAACACCGCCGCGCAACCCCTGGGCTGAGGCCGCGTGCGTCTCGCGCGCAATGGCCTGCTGCGCTTGGCGCCGATCCTGGGCGCCCTCGGGATCTGCGCGTCGCCGGGCGCGGCGAGCGCGCTCACGCTGGGCAACATCCAGGTGCGATCCGCATTGGGCGAGCCGCTCGACGCCCGCATACCCGTGACGGCTGCCGCGGGCGACGGGCTCGCGGGGGCGTGCTTCACGCTCGCGGGCGTGGGGGGCGCGACGCTCGGCCTGCGGCGTTCGGCCAAGGGCGCATACCTGCACCTGCGCTCGCGGGCCCCGATGGAGGAACCCGCGATCGCGGTACGCATCGCGATCGCGTGCCCGGGCCGGCCCGCGCAGGAGCCGAGGGACTATTCGATCCTGCTCGATCCTCGCCATCGGATCGTCCCTCCCGTCCTCCACGTGCCGGCACTCGCCGCGAGCCTCACCGCGCAGCCCGGCGACACGCTCGAGTCCATCGCCTCCAAGATCTTCGGCCGTGACCGCGCCGCGCGCCGCGACTTTCTCGCGGCGCTGCGCGCGGCCAATCCGGCGCTCGCCGCGCGGGGCGAGGCGCAGCCCATCGACGCGGGCTCGGTAATCGCCCTGCCCGACCTGCACGCCTTCGCGCGCGGGCGGCGCGCCCACGGAGCGAGGCGGATCGCCAGCGGCCCGGCGGCCGTGCAAGAAGCCGTTTCGCACTCGAAGCCACCCAGGGCTGCGCCGAAGGCGCGGATCGCGGCACCGAAACCTGTCGCCGAAGGATCGGCGCCATCACCGCGCCCGGCAGCTTCTCCATCGAAAGCGGCGCCGAGCGCGCAGGCCTCGGGCGGGTTCCAGCTCAAGCTCTCCGCGGCCGTGGTCGACCTGTCCCCCAGCCGGACGATCGACGACCGCACGCGAGCGCAGTTGCGCGAGCGCCTCGCGATGCTCGACGCCGACGACCAGGTGGCCGCCATGCTGTCGATGCGCAACAGCCTGCACCAACTGGAGGACCAGGTCGCGCAGCTCAAGCTCAAGCTGGCTGAAATGCCCCCGAGCCTGGCGCAGGGCGGCCCCCCATCGGCGCCCGCGCCGAAGGCCGAAGTCGCGACACCCGCGCCGGCACCGGCGGCCGTGAATCCTCCGATCGCACCCCCTATGG
>JAAOZZ010000020.1 GCA_012274175.1 Betaproteobacteria bacterium | reverse complement strand
CGTCGCTCCCCGGCACGAGGCGCCGTGCGAGCGCCCGCGCGCCGAACGCACACAGCACCCCACCGAGCATCGGCAGCAGCAGCACGGCCCGGTCGCCGCCCAGCGCGTACAGCGGGGACGCGGCGACGAGCATCGGCAGCGTGGTGACGTTCACCCAGTGGCCGTTGACGTCGTAGGTGTAGTGGAGCGGGTGCAGCGTGCCCTTCGGGTCCCAGCGTTGCGCCCAGTACCCGACCTCGGGTACCAACGAACCGCTGCGGTCCATCTCGGCGAGGGTCGCGAGCTTGCCGCCGGTGTCGGTGCCGAGCGTGCCGCGCGGATCGTTCAGCGCGAACGACAACGCGGCGTAGATCAACAGGAGCAGGACTCCCGCGACCACTGGTCGTTGCAGCCCGGCGCGGAGGCCCCGCCCTCGGGACGACCGATCGCCGGATGTCGGGGGTGCCGGTGCCTCCGCGCCGGTCGACGGTTCCGACACCGGCGGCGTTCCGGTGCTCACGGACCTGATCGAGGACCCGTCCGCGGACCACGGCGCCGAGCGCGACGCGCTCGCGCAAGACGTGTTCGCGCGCGTGATGTCCCAGGTCGAGGGCACGCTCGCCCTGGACCTGGAGCGCCGGCTGGCACAGCATCTCGCGCCCCAGGTGCACGCCGCGGTGGCCGGCGCGCTGGGCGACCTGCGCCCCGAGCTCGCCCGCACGATCGGCAACGCGGTGGCCGAGGCGATGGCCCGCCGTCAAGTAAAATAAGGGATGGAACTCGCAAAAAGCTTCGATCCCCACGGCATCGAATCGCGCTGGTATCCCTACTGGGAGTCGCGCGGATACTTCAAGGCGGGGTTCGATCCCTCGCGCGCCTCGTTCTCGATCCAGCTGCCGCCGCCCAACGTCACGGGCACGCTGCACATGGGGCACGCGTTCCAGCAGACGCTGATGGACGTGCTCACCCGCTACCACCGGATGAAGGGCTGCAACGTTTTGTGGCAGCCCGGGACGGACCATGCGGGCATCGCCACCCAGATGGTGGTCGAGCGCCAGCTCGAGGCGGCAGGAGAATCCCGCCGCGCCCTCGGGCGCGAGGAGTTCGTGCGCCGCGTGTGGGCGTGGAAGGAGCAGTCGGGCTCCACCATCACGCGCCAGATGCGCCGCCTCGGGGCCTCGTGCGACTGGTCGCGGGAATACTTCACGATGGACGAGCCGCGATCCCGCGCGGTGACCGAGGTCTTCGTGCGCCTCTTCGACGCGGGCCTCGTCTACCGCGGCAAGCGCCTGGTGAACTGGGACCCGGTGCTGCTCACGGCGGTGTCGGACCTCGAGGTGGAATCGCGCGAGGAAAACGGCACGCTCTGGCACCTGCGCTACCCGCTCGAGGACGGGAGCTCCCATCTCGTGGTCGCCACGACGCGCCCCGAGACGATGCTGGGCGACACGGCGGTGGCGGTGCATCCCGACGACGAGCGCTACCGCCACCTCGTCGGCAAGAAGGTGCGCCTGCCGCTGGCCGACCGGCTCATTCCCGTCATCGCCGACGAGTACGTGGACCGCGCCTTCGGCACCGGGTGCGTGAAGATCACCCCGGCCCACGACTTCAACGACTACCAGGTGGGCCTGCGTCACGGGCTGCCGATGATCGGCATCTTCACCGGCGACGCGAAGGTGAACGACAACGCGCCCGCCGCCTACCGCGGCCTCGACCGTTTCGAGGCGAGGAAGCGCGTGCTGGCGGACCTCGAAGCCGCGGGCCTGGTCGACGGCAAGAAGCCCCACAAACTCATGCAGCCGCGCTCGCAGCGCTCCGACGCCGTGGTCGAACCGATGCTCTCGGACCAGTGGTTCGTGGGCATGGCGGGCATGGCGCAGGCGGGGCTCAAGGCCGTGGCCGACGGGCGCACGCGCTTCATCCCCGAGGAGTGGACCAAGATCTACAACCAGTGGCTGGAGAACATCCAGGACTGGTGCATCTCCCGGCAGCTCTGGTGGGGCCACCAGATCCCGGCCTGGTACGCGGCCGACGGCACGCCTTTCGTGGGCCGCACCTTCGAGGAGGCGAGCGCGCGCGCGAAGGCGGCGGGCAAGGAGGTCTGCGCCGATTCCCGCGACGAGGACGTGCTCGACACCTGGTTTTCCTCGGCCTTCGTGCCGTTCTCCACGCTCGGCTGGCCCGACGAGGCCGCGCTCGAGCGCGAGCGCGCGTTCTACCTCCCGTCCTCGGTGCTCGTCACCGGCTTCGACATCATCTTCTTCTGGGTCGCGCGCATGATCATGACGACCCTGCATTTCACCGGGGAGGTGCCCTTCCGCGACGTCTACATCAACGCCATCGTGCGCGACGCCGAGGGCCAGAAGATGTCGAAGTCGAAGGGCAACACCATCGATCCGCTCGACGTGATCGACGGCATCTCGTTCCCGGCGCTGCTCGAGAAGTCGACGCAGGGCCTCATGCTCGCGGCCCACAAGGAAGCCGCCGCCCGGCGCATCAAGCGCGACTACCCCGAGGGCATCACGTCCTATGGCGCCGACGCGCTGCGCTTCACCTTCGCCGCGCTCTCCACGCTCGGGCGCACGCTCAACTTCGACCTGAAGCGCTGCGAGGGCTACCGCAGCTTCTGCAACAAGCTCTGGAACGCCACGCGCTTCGTGCTCATGAACTGCGAGGGCAAGGACACCGGCCTGGACGAGTCGGCGCCCCTCGCCCTGTCGACGGCCGACCGCTGGATCGCGAGCCGCCTGGAGCGCGCCGAGCGCGAGGTGATCGAGGCGCTCGAGGCCTATCGCTTCGACGTGGCCGCGCGCGCGGTCTATGAATTCGTCTGGGACGAGTACTGCGACTGGTACGTGGAGCTCGCCAAGGTGCAGATCGCCTCCGGCGACGAGGCGCAGCAGCGCGCCACGCGCCGCACGCTGATCCGAGTGCTGGAGGCCACGCTGCGCCTCGCCCATCCCTTCATCCCGTTCATCACCGAGGAGTTGTGGCAGAAGGTGGCGCCGCTCGCGGGCAAGGCCGGCGAGACGGTGATGAAGGCGCCCTACCCGCAGCCCGACGGCTCGAAGATCGCGCCCAACGCCGAGCGCGACGTGGCGCAGGTGAAGGAAGTGGTCAACGCCGCGCGCAACCTGCGCTCCACGATGGGGCTGTCTCCCGCGGCGCGCGTGCCGCTTTACCTCGCCGATGCCGCCCCGGCATTGCGCGAGCACGCGGCCGGCATCGCGGCGCTCGCGCGGATCTCCGAGGTGCGCTTCGTCGATGCCCTGCCCGCCGAGGACGCGCCGGTGGCCCTCACGGGCGCGGCCAAGCTCATGCTGCACGTGGAGATCGACCGCGACGCCGAGCGTGCGCGGCTGGGCAAGGACCTCGAGCGGCACGCGGGCGACGCGGCGAAGCTCGCGGCGAAGCTCTCGAACCCGTCGTTCGTCGAGCGAGCGCCCCCGGCGGTGGTCGACCAGGATCGCCAGCGGCTTGCCGACGTCGAAGCGAAGCTCGCGGACCTGCGCGCCCAGCTCGCAAGACTGGGCTAGCGCCCGTGCAGCTTCCCCACAGCCTTCGGGCCCTCGGCTCGCCCAACTTCCGCCTCTATTACGCCGGCCAGACGGTGTCGATGCTGGGCACCTGGATCCAGTCGGTGGCGCTCATGTGGCTCGCCTACCGCCTTTCGGGCTCGACGTATTTCACGGGGCTCGTAGGGTTCCTCAACAACGTGCCGCATCTCTTCCTCGCCCCCTTCGCGGGCGTGCTGGGCGACCGCCTGAGCCGCCGGCGCATGCTGATGACGGTGCTCACCCTGCTCACCGTGCAATCGGCGATCCTCGCGGTGCTCTCGGGGCTGCACATCATCACGCTGTGGGAACTCGCCGCCCTCGCCCTCTTCGCGGGGATCTGCAACGCGTTCGAAACACCCACGCGCCAGTCGTTCTTCGTGCAGCTGCTGGAGAAGCGCGAGGACCTGCCCAACGCGATCGCGATGAACTCGATCCTCATGAACGGCACGCGGCTCGTGGGGCCCTCCCTGGGCGGCGTGCTGATCGCCGCGTTCAGCGAGACGGTGTGCTTCGCGCTCAATTCCGCGAGCTACCTCGCCGTGCTGATCGCGCTGTCCAAGGTACGTGTCGTGCATCCCCGCGCCAAGCGCGAGCGCAGCCACCCGCTCGCCGACCTGGCCGAAGGGTGGAAATACGCCATGGGGATCGTGCCCGTGCGCAGGATGCTCTTCACGCTCTCGGCGGTGAGCTTCTCCATCAGTCCCTACGCGACCCTCATGCCGGCGATGGCGGTGAAGACCTTCCACGCCGGCGCCCCGCTGGTGGGCCTGTTCATCGGCGCGGTGGGGCTGGGCGCCATGATCTCCGCGGTG
>JAAOZZ010000019.1 GCA_012274175.1 Betaproteobacteria bacterium | reverse complement strand
TCATGTTCAGCGTAAGCTACATCTACGTGTACTACGCGGAGCGCAACGTGGTGTCGGGGCTGGTGGCGGTGGGCTACTCGGCGAGCCCGCTCCTGGGCATGCTGGGCATGCGGCTTTTCTTCCGCACCCCGATGACGCCGGCGATGATCGCGGGCTCCATCCTCGGCATCGCGGGGATCGCCCTCGTGTTCTGGCCCGAATTCGCGCACCTGAGGAATGACCGGCGCACGGCCCTGGGGGCGCTCTATACCGCGGTCGCCGTTGCGGTTTCCGCCCTCGGCAGCCTGGTGGCCCATCGCAACCACGAGTCGCGGCTGCCCCTATGGCAGTCGATGGCGTACGGAATGCTCTACGGGTCCCTCTTCTCCTTCGCGGTCGCCCTCGCCACCGGGCGCCACCTCGGCTTCGAGGCGACGGCCGGATATGTGCTGTCGCTCCTGTACCTCGCGGTGCTGGGCTCGATCGTGGCCTTCGCCGCGTACCTCACGTTGCTATCGCGCATCGGTCCGGCGCGCGCGGGCTACATCGGCGTGATGGTGCCGATCGTGGCACTGGTCCTCTCGGCGGCCTTCGAGGGCTTCCACTGGCAGGCGCTCACCCTCGTGGGCATCGCGATCTGCGTAGCGGGCAACGTGATCGTGCTGCGGCGCCGGTAGGCGACGTGTACTCCCCGCGCCAGCGCATCCGCATCGCCGTGGGCCTGTCGGTGCTCGTCCACCTCGCGTTCCTCGCCTGGCCCGCGCGCCATCCGGCCATGGGAAAGCTGCCGGGGAAGTTCGAGCGCCCCGGCCCGCTCATCGTGCAGCTCGTGGGCGCGCCTCCCGCGCAGCCTCCGACGCCCCCGCCGACACCGACACCGCCGCCGACGCCCCGGAGCGCTCCCAAGCCCGAAAGGACCATCGTCGCCGCCCGCCCTCGGACCTCACCGGCGCCCTTCGCAGTTCCTCCGCCCATCCCGCCGTCCGTGCCGTCGCCGGCCCCGCAGCCGCCGGTCCCGATGCCGGACATGCTGGCGATGGTGAACGCGCGGCGCGAACGCCGCCGTGCCGCCGAGGCCGCCGCGCGCGAGGGCGGATCGCCGTACACGTTGCCCCAGGGCTCGCCCGACGACAAGGCGCTCGCGGCGATCAACCGCAACCTCGATTCCATCGGCCGCGACGACGGCACGGGCGGAGTGTTCCAGATCCTGGAAAAGGGCACCTACACCGCGGAGTTCGCGTTCAACGGCTGGCGCGCCGATACGCGCCGCCAATGGCGCGAGGTGATCGAGGTGGACGCGGGCGCGGGCGGGGACATCGACCGCGCGATCGTGCGCCGGATGATCGCGTTGATCCGCACCCACTACACGGGCGATTTCAACTGGGAATCGCGCCGCCTGGGGCGCGTGGTGGTGCTGTCGGCCGCGCCGGAGGACAACGCGGGGCTGGAGGAATTCCTGATGCGGGAATTCTTCGGCACGCCGCTGGTCAAGCCCGCGCGGCGGTAGGGCGTCCGAAGGTCCGACCACGAGCGCGATCGCCCGCGCGGTCGGTCAACGCTTGGCGCCGGGGCGGTAGCCGTCGTCGAGAGTCCCGAGAAAGGCCACCACGGCGCGGATCTCGGCTTCGTCGAGCGCGGGACGGCCCCCGGGCGCGCGGCCGAAGGGCGGCTCGCGGTCGACGTTGCCGCGCATCGCCGGCGGCAAGTCGTCGAAGACGTCGATGCGGCCATCGGCGCCGCGGGGGTACCAGCGCGCCGGATTCGTGTCGCGCTGCGCATAGAAGCGCACCACGTCCTCGAGGCGCGTGAATTTCCCGTTGTGGAAGAACACCGCGCGCCGGGCGACGTTGCGCAGCGTGGGGGTGCGGAAGAGCCCGCAATATTCCCTGCGGCTCGAGAGGTCGGTGCGCATCGGCCCGCACAGCCCCAGGTCGCGCTCTCCCGCGCCGAGCGCGATCCGCCGGTTGCGCGGCACGCCGAGGGCGGCGTAGCCCCAGTCGCTGAAAGCCGGAAGCGCGCCTTCGCGCACGGCGCTCGGATGGCATGACGCGCAGTTGCCCTTGGCGGGATCCTCGAACAGCGCGAGCCCGCGGCGCTCGGTCCCGGTGAGCTTCGCCTTCCCGCGCAGATACGCGTCGTACTTGCTGTCGTACGGATAGAACTGCGCGGGATCCTGCTGGAACACCTCGAGACAGAGCAGGATCGCGCGCATCGCCACGCCGTCGTCGTCCAGCACGTCGGCGCCGAACGCCTCCCGCAGCGCCGCGGCGCTCGCCGAGCGGCGCACTCGTGCGACCAACTGCCCCGGATCGCGATTGGCCATCTCGCGCGGCGAGAGCAGCGGCAGCAGCGCCTGCTCGTGCAGCGTGCGGGCCCGGCCGTCCCAGGTGTGGCCGCCGGTGGGACCCTGATCGACGCTCTCGTCGCCCTCCGACTCGAAGAAGTGCTCGGTGAAGGGCGGCACCTGCTGCAGGTAGCGAAGCGACGGCGCGGCGCGCACGCCCGGCGTCCTGCCGTCGGGGCCCGCCCGCTGGACGGCATAGGCGTTGGGGGGCCCGTAGGCGTGCGCGGGATCGTGGCAGCTCGCGCATGCGGTGCGGCCGGACGCCGAGAGCGACGCGTCGAAGAAGAGCATTCGGCCGACGGCGGTCATGCGGGCGACATCCGGCCGCTTCGCGAACTTCGTTGCGTAGAACGGCGTCTGCGCGGAAGCGCCCGCCGCGGCGCATCCATGGAAGGCGGCGGCGGCGAGCGCGGCCGCGGCGAGGAAAGGAAATCTCACGGCGCACTAGGAGACGCGAAATGGATTGCAATTCCGTGACGCCCGCCGCCGCGCGGTCATGGGCATGTCATGTGCGCGCCTTCTAATCACGGCCTTCCTCCCACAACGACACCGGTGACCGACATGCGATCGCGACTGCTTGCCCCCCTGACCTCCCTCGGCCTCGTGCTCGCCCTGGCCGCCGGGCTCGCCGCCTGCTCCCACGACGATTGCAACGACGACTGCCAGCTGCAGAACAAGGTGGGCAACATCGTCGTGATCTACGCGGAGAACCGCAGCTTCGACAACATGTACGGCCTGTTCCCGGGCGCCAACGGCATCCCCGGCGTGAACCCGTCGGCCACCGGCACCATCACGCCTCAGGCCGACCGCGACGCGGCCGGAACGACGCTCGCGAAACTCCCGCAGACCTGGGGCGGCCTGCTCGCCGCCGGGCAGACGCCGGTCGTCACGCAGGCGATGACCGACAACCTGCCGAACCAGCCGTTCCGCATCGACGCGACGTTCGCCGGCGTCTCGACCGCCAACATCACGCGCGACCTCTACCACCTCTTCTTCCAGAACCAGATGCAGATCGACGGCGGCAAGAACGACCAGTTCGCCGCGTGGGCGGATTCGGGCGGGCTCGTGATGCACTACTACGACGGCAGCTCCATGGCGATGTGGAACATCGCGAAGCAATACGTGCTGGCCGACAACTTCTTCATGGGCGCCTTCGGCGGCTCGTTCCTCAACCACCAGTACCTGATCTGCGCCTGCGCGCCCGAATATCCGGACGCCGAACACTCGCCGGCCTTCGATTCGATCTCGGCCATCGATGTCGACGCCCAGGGCCGGTTCGTCCGCATGACCCCGGCGGCCGACGCCACCGCGAGCGTGCTTGCCGGTCGGCCCCGCTATCAACGCGACGGCACGTTGACCGCCCGCGATGCGGCAGGTCGCTATTTCACCGTCAACACGATGCAACCCCCTTACCAGCCCAGCGCCAACCCGCCACTGCCCGGTGGTGACG
>JAAOZZ010000218.1 GCA_012274175.1 Betaproteobacteria bacterium | reverse complement strand
GCGCAAGGCGATGGAAGAGGCGATCCGCTCGCGCAGGCCCACGCTCGTCAACGCCGTGATCGACGAGAACGCCGGCACGGAAAGCGGGCGCATCACGAGCCTGAACCCGACAGTAAAAAAGAAGTAAAGACGAGCGCGCGGTAAGACACATCGGGGCGATCGTTGGAGCGGACGACTTCGTCGCCGCTCAACTCCTCGAGCAGCCTAGCCAACGGAGACCGGAAAATGGAAGCACTGAAGGGCGTACGAATCCTGGATATGACCCATGTCCAAGCGGGGCCGACGTGCTCGCAGCTGCTCGCGTGGATGGGCGCGGACGTGATCAAGTTCGAGCCGCCGCAGGGAGACGCCACGCGCGGGCAGCTGCGTGACGTCCCCAACGCCGACTCGCTCTATTTCACCATGCTCAACTGCAACAAGCGCTCGATCACGGTCAACATGAAGAGCGCCGAGGGCAAGCAGGTGTTCGTGGACCTGCTGAAGAAGTGCGACATCATGATGGAGAACTTCGGCCCGGGCGTGCTCGAGCGCCTCGGCTTCACCTGGGACAAGATCCACGAGATCAACCCCAGGATCGTCGTGGGCTCGATCAAGGGCTTCGGCTCCTCGGGCCCGTATTCGGACTTCAAGGCCTACGAGAACGTGGCCCAGGCGATGGGCGGCGCCATGAGCACCACCGGCGTTCCGGAGGGCGCGCCCTTCGTGACCGGCGCGCAGATCGGCGACACGGGCACCGGCCTGCACCTGGCCATCGGGCTGCTCGCCGCGCTGCACCAGGCCAACCGCACGGGCGAGGGCCAGTACGTCGAGGTCGCGATGATGGACGGCGTGATGAACCTCTGCCGCGTGAAGTTCCGCGACCACCAGCGCCTCACGCGCCAGTCGCTCGCCGAGTACTCGGTGCCCACCTACCAGGGCATGGGGGACGTGCCGCGCGCGGGCAACGATTCCGGCGGGGGCCAGCTCGGCAACGCGATCCACTGCAAGCCCCACGGCGCCAACGACTGGCTCTACGTGGTGGTGCAGGAGGCGGTGTGGACCGCGCTCGCCAACCGGATCGGTCCCGACGTCGGGATGCCGGAGCTCGCGAACGACCCGCGCGTGGCGTCCATCGTGGAGCGGCGCAAGAACCAGTCGCTCGTCTGGACGCTGCTCAACAAGTTCGCCGAGAAGTACACCAAGCGCGAGCTGATGGGGATACTCAATCCGCTCGACGTGCCCTGCGGCCCGATCATGTCGACCCAGGACCTCGCCACCGACGAGCACGTGCGCGGCCGCGACATGTGGGTCGAGCTGGACCACCCGCAGCGCGGCAAGTGGTTCAACGTCGGCATGCCGATCAAGCTCTCCGCGTCGCCCGCGAAAATCGAGCGGAGCCCCACCCTGGGCGAGCACACCGAGGAGGTCCTGAAGAGCGTGCTGGGCTACGACGAGGCGAAGATCCAGCAGCTCAAGGGCGCCGGCGCCTTCTCCGCTCCTCCGAAGAAGGTCGCCGCCTGATGAAGATCGCCATCATCGGCCAGCAGGACTTCGGAAAAGCGGTCCTCGAGGCGTTCCTCGCGCGCGGCGACACGGTGGCGGGAGTATTCGTCGCCCCGGAAAAGGAAGGCGCCAAAGCCGACCCGATGAAATCCGCGGCGCAGGAAAAGGGCCTCCAGGTCTTCCAGTTCCCGTCGCTCAAGAGCCCCGAGGCGGCCCAGGCGATGAAGGACCTCGGCGCCGACATCGGCATCATGGCCTTCGTG
The DNA here is from genome assembly GCA_012274175.1 of Betaproteobacteria bacterium. GTDB lineage: Bacteria > Pseudomonadota > Gammaproteobacteria > Burkholderiales > Usitatibacteraceae > Usitatibacter. The sequence goes on along the minus strand of JAAOZZ010000218.1, from coordinate 8,521 downwards.
CTGCAGTTCGCGCCCCAGGAATTCGTGAACATCCCGAAGCACGGCACGATCCAGTACCACCCGTCGCTCCTTCCGAAGTATCGCGGCCCATCGTCGATCAACTGGCCCCTCATCAAGGGCGAGGCGAAGACGGGCCTCTCCATCTTCCGTCCCACCGACGGCCTCGACGAGGGCCCGGTGGTGCTGCAGAAGGAGACGCCCATCTCCGAGAACGACACCCTGGGGACCGTCTACTTCGATCGGCTCTTTCCCATGGGCGTGCAGGCGATGCTCGAGGCGGCGGACCTCGTGGTCGCCGGCAAGCACCGGGAGGTCGTGCAGGACGAGTCGAAAGCGTCCTACGAAGGATGGTGCCGCGCCAACGAGGCGCGGGTCCATTGGCACAACCACGTGGACTTCATCCACGACACGATCCGCGGCTGCGACCCGGCGCCGGGCGCGTGGACCACGATCGGCGGCAGGAAGCTGCAGCTCTTCGGCTCGAAGAAGCACCTGGTGCGTACCTTCGGTGCGGTCAAGGGCAAGATCGGCGAGATCACGGAGGTGGGCGCCGAGTCGATCCGCATCACCGCCCAGGGCGGGCAGGTCGAGGTGTCGAAAGTGAAGCCGGAGGAAGGCAAGAAGGTTTCCGCCGCGCAGTGGGCCCGGGACGCGGGTGTGGCGGCAGGTACAATCCTGGGCTCCTGAGGAGGTATCCATGGCGCACGCGATCCGTTTCCACAAGACCGGCGGTCCCGAAGTCCTGCAATGGGAGGACGTGGCCGTGGGCGAGCCCGGCGCGGGCGAGGTGCGCATCGCGCACAAGGCGATCGGCCTCAACTACATCGACACCTACCATCGCACGGGCCTGTATCCCCTGCCGCTGCCCTCGGGGATCGGCCTCGAGGCCGCGGGCGTGGTCGAGGCGGTGGGCGCCGGCGTCACGGAATTCAAGGTGGGCGATCGCGTGGCCTATTGCAACGGGCCCATCGGCGCCTACGCCGAGAAGAAGGTCCATCCGGCCGAGCGCTGCGTGAAGGTGCCCGACGGCATCGGCTTCGAGCAGGCCGCGAGCATGATGCTGCAGGGCCTCACGGTGCAGTACCTGCTGCGCCGCCTGCACGTCGTGCCGAAGGCGGGCGACACGGTGCTGTGGCATGCCGCCGCGGGCGGCGTGGGCCTCATCGCCTGCCAGTGGGCGAAAGCGATCGGCGTGAACATCATCGGCACCGTGAGCTCCCAGGAGAAGGCGAAGCTCGCGCGCGACAACGGCTGCGCCCACACGGTGATCTACACGAAGGAAGACTTCGTGGCGAAGGTGAACGAGGTCACCGGCGGGAAGAAAGTGCCGATCGTCTACGATTCCGTGGGCAAGGACACCTTCATGAAGTCCCTCGACTGCCTGCAGGGACGCGGCCTCATGGTGAGCTTCGGCAACTCCTCGGGCGCCGTCGGGCCCACGGACCTGGGCATCCTCTCGGCCAAGGGCTCGCTCTACGTGACCCGCCCCACCCTGATGAGCTACGTCGGCAAGCGCGCGGAGCTGGTGGCCGCCGCCGGCGAGCTCTTCGAGCACGTGCTCGCCGGGCGCATCAAGGTGGCGCCGCGCCAGAGCTACGCGCTGAAGGACGCCGTGCAGGCGCACCGCGACCTCGAGGCGCGCAAGACCACGGGCTCGACCATCCTCGTTCCGTAGTCCGGGAGGCGGGTGCCCCGGCCCTTGATTCGCTCACGCTGCGGGGTATAGCCTGAACCCGCATGGGTTTGGCGATGCCAGAGCCGTTTCCGACTCCCGACACCGCTCCTTTCGACATTCGGCGAAAAGGAGGGTCGCATGAAGCGCAGGATGTACGTCACACTCCCGGACCTCCCGAGCGCGCGCCGTCTTTCCGACGACCTGTTGCTCGCCCGCATCGAGGACCGCCACATGCATTTCCTCGCGCGCCGAGGCACCGACCTGGGAGCGCTGCACCAGGCCACGTACGTTCACAAGACCGACGCGGTGCACGCGGCCTTCGTGGGCCTCGTGCTGGGCGGGGTGATGGGCGCGCTGGTGGGCACCGTGCTCGTGAACTACCCGCCCCAGGGGCTCACGATGGAGCTGGGCGCGGTGCTCGTCGCGGCGATCGTGGGTGCCGTGCTGGGCGCGTGGATCTCGACCATGGTGGGCCTGCAGGTGCCCAATTCGCGGCTGAAGAGCTTCGAGCGCGACCTCGAGGAGGGCAGGATCCTGCTCATGCTCGACGTGCCGGCGGGCCGCCACGAGGAGGTGCGCGCCGTCATCGCCCGCACCCACCCCGAGGCCATGGATCGCGGCAACGAGCCGACGGTGCCCGCTTTCCCCTGATTTCGAAAAATCGGGACAGACCCCTTTTTGGGTTCCCGTAGAATCCGCAACTCTTCTCTCCACGACGCTGGGAACTCATGGCACTCCTCCTGCGCGAAGCCGACGTCGAGCAACTGCTCACGATGTCCACCACCATCGAGCTCGTCGAGCGCGTGCATCGGGAGTATTCGACCGGGCAGGCCATCGACGTGCCGCGGGAGCGCACGCGGCTGCCGAAGGCGGCGCTGCACATCCTGCAGGGCGCCGTGCCGTCGGCGGGAGTGTTCGGCTACAAGGCCTATACGTCGAGCCGCGAAGGCGTGCGCTTCCTCGTGTACGTGTTCAGCGCCGAGCGCGGCAGCCTCGAAGGCATCGTGGAGGCGAATCGCCTCGGCATGATGCGCACCGGGGCCGCCGGCGGGGTCGCGGCCCGATGGCTCGCGCGTCCCGACGCGAAGGTGGCCGGGATCTTCGGCTCCGGGTGGCAGGCCCAGGGGCAGCTCGAGGCGCTCGCGGCGGTGCGCAAGCTTGAACGGGTGAAGGTGTACTCGCGCACCGCCGCCAAGGTCGCGAAGTTCTGCGAGCGCATGGGAGGCAAGCTCGGGATCCCGGTCGTGCCCGCTGCGAGCGCCGAGGACGCGGTCAAAGGCAGCGACATCGTGGTGACCATCACCACCTCGGCCACGCCGGTCTTCGACGGCGAATGGATCGCGCCGGGCACGCACGTGAACGCCGCCGGCTCCAACTCGCTGCTGCGCCAGGAGATCGACGAGGCGACGGTGCGCAAGTGCGATCCCATCGTGGTCGATTCCCGCCCTTCGGCCATCAAGGAAGCCGGCGACCTGCTGCCCGCCCTCGAGAAGGGCCGCATCCACGCGGGGGGACTCACGGAGCTGGGCGAGGTGATCGCGGGGATCCGCCCGGGGCGCACTTCCGCGGGCCAGGTCACCCTGTTCGAATCCCAGGGAATGGCGATGCAGGACCTCATCATCGCCGCGAAGCTGCTCGAGCTGGCACGCCAGGGCAACCGGGGCACGGCGGTCGACCTGGGAGGGTGAACGCCGGGTCACGCCCATGTAAGATGGGGGCATTGGAATGCCGTCTTCGAGCCGGGGTCGGGAGCTCCGAGCCACGAGGATCAGGGGAGAATTCATGAAGACCGCCTTCTGGAAGGCCGATTGGTTTTTCGGCCTCGTCATCGCGATCGTCCTGTTCGGCTTCGCGCGGGTCTCCGGCTTCATCCCCGGGCTCGAGCGCTGGGCCTACGACCTGGGGGTCAAGGCCACCTCGAAGACGCCGAGCGACAAGATCGCCGTCATCGCCATCGACGAGCAGTCGATCGCCAACATCGGCCGCTGGCCGTGGCCGCGCGAGGTGCACGCGAAGCTGATCGACGAGCTTGCCGCGGCCAAGGCGAAGGTGATCGGCAACACGGTGTTCTTCTTCGAGCCGCAGAAGGACCCGGGCCTGGTCTACGTCGACAAGATGCTCGACATCTACAACAAGGCCTATCCCCCCGCCACCCAGGACGTTCCCGGCGTGTCTCCCATCGGGGGCGCCACGCCGGGCGCCCAGGGCGTGCAGCCGAGCGGCGAGGTGGCGGAGATCGGCAAGATCCTCTCCGAGGCCTCCGTCGCGCTCAACAGCGACGTGCGGCTCGCGGCGAGCATCAAGAAGGCAGGCAACGTCGTGGTCCCGCTCGCCTTCGAGCAGCTCTCCTATCGCCCGCCCGAGGGCAAGCCCGACAAGCCGCTGCCGGAGTATGTGGTGAAGGACACCATCGGCGGCTTCACCGACGCGGGTGGATCCTTCCTGCACGGCATCGGGGCGCTGGTGCCCATCGAGCAGATCGGCAGCGTGGTGGCCGGCGTGGGCCACCTCAACAGCAGCCTCGACGAGGACGGCGCCATCCGCTTCGAGCCGCTGGTGATCGACTACTACGGCCAGCAGTTCCCGTCGCTCGCCCTCATGATCGCCGCCAAGAGCCTGAACCTCACCGCCAAGGACATCAAGGCGAACCTGGGCGAGAGCGTGTCCGTCGGCGGCAAGACCATCCGCACCGACGAGTTCGGGCAGATGTACACGTACTTCTACAAGGACCGCGACGGGCGTCCCGCCTTCCCGATCGATTCGTTCTACGACGTCTACAGCGGCAAGATCCCGGCGTCGAAATACACCGACAAGATCGTGCTGATCGGCGCCACCGCGGCGGGGATCGGCACGAGCCAGGTCACCCCCATCTCCGCGCAGATGAACCCGGTCACGACGCTCGCGCACTCGGTGTCCTCGATCCTGCAGGAGCATTTCTTCGTCGCTCCCACGTGGGGCCCGCTCGCCACCCTCGGCGCGTACCTCGCGGTGGCGCTGTACATCATCCTGCTGCTGCCGCGATTGAAGGCGGGCATGGGCGCCGCACTCACCGTGGCGATCTTCGTGGCGCTCTTCGGCACCCATCTCGCGCTCATGACGGGCGCGGGGCTGTGGATCCAGCTCATGCTGCCGGCCACGCTGCTCCTGGTGGGACACGCGCTGCTCACCACCAAGCACTACCTGGTGGCCGAGCGCGGCAAGGAGAAGGCCGACACCGAGAGCGCGGAATCCAACCGCATGCTGGGCCTCGCGTTCCAGCAGCAGGGCCAGCTCGACATGGCGTTCGACAAGTTCCGCAAGGCGCCGCTGAACGACGAGGTGATTGAGAACCTCTACAACCTCGCCCTGGACTTCGAGCGCCGCCGCCAGTTCAACAAGGCGGAGAGCTGCTTCCGCTACATGGCCACCTACAACCCGAAGTTCCGCGACATCGAGGAGCGGTTGAACCGCGCCAAGCAGCTCTCCGAGACCATCATCCTCGGCGGCTCCGCGGGGGCGCGGACCAACGCGGGCACGATGATCCTGCAGGGCGGGGCCCAGGAAAAGCCGATGCTCGGCCGCTACCAGGTGGAGAAGGAGCTGGGCAAGGGCGCCATGGGCGTGGTGTACGGCGGCAAGGACCCGAAGATCGGCCGCGTGGTCGCGATCAAGACCATGGCGCTTTCCGAGGAGTTCGAGGCCGAGGAGCTGAAGGAGGCGAAGGAGCGCTTCTTCCGCGAGGCGGAGACCGCGGGCCGGCTCGCGCATCCCAACATCGTCACCATCTACGACGCGGGCGAGGAGCACGACCTGTGCTACATCGCCATGGAGTTCCTGAAGGGCAAGGACCTCGTGCCGTACACGAAGCAGCCCAACCTGCTGCCGCCCGACAAGGTGCTCTACATCGTAGAGCGCGTGGCCGACGCGCTGGGCTACGCGCACACCATGGGCATCGTGCACCGCGACATCAAGCCGGCGAACATCATGTACGAGCCGGAAAGCGACACGGTAAAGGTCACCGACTTCGGCATCGCGCGCATCACCGACTCGTCCCGGACCAAGACCGGCATGGTGCTGGGCACGCCTTCGTACATGTCCCCGGAGCAGCTGGGCGGCAAGAAGATCGACGGCAGGAGCGACCTCTTCTCCCTGGGCGTGACCCTCTTCCAGATGCTCTCGGGGCGCCTGCCGTTCGAGGGCGAGTCGATGACGCAGCTCATGTTCGCCATCGCCAACAACCCGCACCCGGCGATCCGCGATTTCAACGCGGCGCTGCCCCCGTGGATCGACGCCCTCATCGACCGCGCACTCGCCAAGGACTACGAGAAGCGCTTCCAGACCGGGGCCGAGTTCGCCGAGGCGATCCGCCAGGCGCGCAAGACGGGAACGGTTCCCGCGCCGGCCGATGCCCGGGCTTGAGCCCACGGTCGCGCGCGAGCCGCTGCACCGGCGCGCGATCGAGATCCGGGGATACCGGCGCGAGGACGGCCTGTACGACATCGAGGGCCACCTCGTCGACACGAAGCCCTACGATTTCCCGCTCGCCGCGGGCGTGCGCCCCGCGGGAGAGGCGATCCACGGCATGTGGCTTCGCATCACGGTGGATCGCAAGCTCATGATCGTGGACGCCGCGGCCGCGATGGACGCCATGCCCTACGTGGGCCACTGCGACGGGATCGTGCCGGCCTACAAGAAGCTCGTGGGTCTCGCGATCCGTCCCGGGTACCACCAGAAGCTGAAGGAGCTTTTCGCCGGCGTGCGCGGCTGCACCCACGTGACCGAGCTCGCGGGAGCGCTCGCCACGGCGGCGTTCCAGACCATGGCCGGCCAGCGCGTGCAGGACCCGGAGCGCAGGCCCTTCCAGATCGACCGCTGCCACGCGCTGGACGCCACCCAGGCGGTGGTGGCCCGCTACTATCCGAAGTGGTATCGCGGCGCCGAGAAGATCGAGCCGGCAGCCGAGAGCGACCATCATTAGGCGAGCGATCGCGGACCTGCCCTAGGTCAAGAAGTCCGCCGCGCCCGCGCCGTTAGAATCCCAACCCCAGCCACCGCGCCGGCTTGCGTGGGCGCCATCGACTTCCAGACGACATGAACATCCACGAATACCAGGGCAAGGAACTCTTCCGGAAATACGGCGTGCCGACCCCGCGCGGAATTCCGGCCTTCTCGGTCGACGAGGCGATCGGCGCGGCCAAGTCCCTGGGCGGCCCGGTGTGGGTCGTGAAGGCCCAGATCCACGCCGGCGGCCGCGGCAAGGGCGGCGGCGTGAAGCTCGCGCGCTCCGTCGAGGAAGTGGGCGCGCTCGCCAAGCAGATGCTCGGCATGACCCTTGTCACCCACCAGACGAGTCCCCAGGGGCGAAAGGTGCGCCGGCTCCTGATCGAGGAGGGTGCGGACATCAAGCAGGAGCTCTACGCCGCGCTCGTGGTCGACCGCGGCCTGCAGCGCGTGGTGCTCATGGCCTCGAGCGAGGGCGGCATGGACATCGAGGAAGTGGCCGAGCACCACCCGGAGAAGATCCACAAGGTGGCGATCGATCCGGCGGCGGGACTGAACGACGCCGAGGGCGAGGACATCGCCCGCAAGATCGGCGTGCCCGCCGGGCTCGTGCCCCAGGCGCGCGACCTCTTCAAGTCCCTCTACCGCTGCTTCGACGAATGCGACTGTTCCCTCACCGAGGTGAATCCGCTCATCGTCACCGGGGACGGGCGCGTGGTCGCGCTCGACGCGAAGCTGAACTTCGACGACAACGCGCTCTTCCGCCATCCCGACATCGTCGCGATGCGCGACTTGGACGAGGAGGACCCGGCGGAAGTCGAGGCCTCGAAGTTCGACCTGAACTACATCCAGCTGGACGGCGACATCGGCTGCCTCGTGAACGGCGCGGGCCTCGCCATGGCCACCATGGACACCATCAAGCTCTTCGGCGGCAGCCCCGCGAACTTCCTCGACGTGGGCGGCGGCGCCACCACGGAGAAGGTGACCGAGGCGTTCAAGATCATGCTGAAGAACCCCCGGCTCGCGGCGATCCTCGTGAACATCTTCGGCGGCATCATGAAGTGCGACGTGATCGCGAGCGGCGTCGTGGCCGCGGCGAAGCAGGTGGGCCTCAAGGTGCCCCTCGTGGTGCGCCTCGAGGGCACGAACGTGGACCTGGGCAAGAAGATCCTCGCCGACTCGGGGCTGCCGATCATCTCGGCGGCCGACATGGGCGACGCCGCGCAGAAGGTCGTGGCCGCCGCGAAGGGAAAATAGGCATGTCCATCCTCATCGACAGGAACACGAAGGTCATCACCCAGGGCATCACCGGCAAGACCGGCCAGTTCCACACGAAGATGTGCCGCGAATACGCGAACGGCAAGCAATGCTTCGTGGCGGGTGTGACGCCCGGCAAGGGGGGCCAGGACTTCGAGGGCATCCCGATCTACAACACGGTGAAGGACGCGGCCGCGGCCACGGGCGCCACGGTGTCGGTGATCTACGTGCCGCCGCCCTACGCCGCCGCCGCGATCGACGAGGCGGTCGACGCCGGCCTCGATCTCGTGATCTGCATCACCGAGGGCATCCCGGTACGCGACATGATCCGCACGCGCTACCGGATGCAGGGAAAGAAGACGCGCCTCATCGGGCCCAACTGCCCGGGCCTCATCACGCCCGAGGAGATCAAGATCGGCATCATGCCGGGCCACATCCACCGCAAGGGGCGGATCGGCATCGTCTCGCGCTCGGGCACACTCACCTACGAAGCGGTGGGCCAGGTGACGGCACTGGGCCTGGGGCAGTCGTCGGCGGTGGGCATCGGCGGCGACCCGGTGAACGGCGTGAAGCACATCGACGTGATGCGCATGTTCAACGACGACCCCG
>JAAOZZ010000217.1 GCA_012274175.1 Betaproteobacteria bacterium | reverse complement strand
CCTTCACCCATCCCGCCGCGCACCCGGAAAGCGAGGTTCCTCTGCGCGGCGGGATGGGTGAAGGCGCCGCGCAGGCGATCGAGCACCGTGGCCACGTGAAACGACGAGCGCTGCGGCTTCACGGTGCCCGCGTCGAAGCGCGAGATGTCGAGGATCTCGTTCAGCAGGGCGGACATCGCATCGACCGAGGAGCGGATGTTCTCCATGATGCGCACGTTGCCGGGCTGCTGCACCCGCTCCTGCAAGCTCTCCACCAGCAGCACCAGGGCCTGCATCGGCTGGCGCAGGTCGTGGCTCGCCGCGGCGAGGAAGCGCGTCTTGTCGCGGTTCGCCTGGGCGAGGGCGTCCTTCTGCCCCATGAGGTCGTGGAGCAGCTCCACGTTCTCGTAGCGCATGGTGACGGAATCCACCACGTAGCGGTTGCCGCTGCGGCCCACGAGGAGCGCCATCGCGAGCAGGAGCAGCTCGGCGAGGAGGCGCAGGACGTAGTGCGGCGCCGGCAGCAGCAGGGACGTGGCGAGGATCGGCGCCATCGCGCAGAGCGTGAAGGAGCGGAACACGAGCGGATGGGATCCGGTCGTCTGCGCCTGCAGCACCGCGAAGAGCGCGATGAGGAACACGATCCACAGGCTGTAGAGCGGCACCTCCGGCGCGAAGGCGATCGCGGCGGATCCGAGGATGCCCCAGGCGAGGCCGGTGGCCCCGTAGCCCACCGCGCCCCGCAGCGCCCAGCCCTCGAGCGCTTCCGCGCGCGGGGCGGCGGCGAGGAAGGCCCGTGCGATGGCGAGCCGCGCGGCCACGAGCAGCACGAAGGAGGCGAGCCACGCCGCGAGGAATGCGTGGGGCATGCCCTGCCACACCAGGGCCACCGTCATGCAGGCGAACAGCAGGCCGTTGGCCAGGCCGCGCGGGTAGGCGCGGAAGCCGATGGTGAGCAGCTCGCGTAGGACGTACTCGGACTTCGGGGACATGGCGTCCCCTCCCTCTTCGGCTAGTTCAGCGTCGCCCTCGCCGCCGGCACGTTGCGCTGGTTGATGCGCGAGTTCGCCGACACGTGCTGGCGCAGGAACTCCATCTGGTCGGCGAGGATGCGGCGATTGGCGAGGATCAGGAACTCGGCGCGGTTGGGCACGTAGGGCGCGTAGAGGAGCTGCATGCGCGCTTCCTCCGGCGTGCGGCTGCCCTTCTTCTGGTTGCAGGTGCGGCACGCCGTGACCACGTTCATCCACGTGTCGCGTCCGCCCCGGGACATGGGCAGGATGTGGTCGCAGGTGAGCCGCATGGGCGAGAAGAGGTCGCCGCAGAACGCGCAGACGAAGCGGTCGCGGTTGAAGAGCTCGCGGTTGTTGAGGGGCGGGACCTGGTTGAAGCCCTTGATCGCGAGCGCCTTGCCGCGGATGGCGATGATGGAGTTGGCGGTGATGCTCGAGCGCTCGCCCGTGTGGTGGGAGCGGCCGCCATACACGGTGAAGGCCTCGCGCCCGAGCTCCCAGGCGACGCGCTCCTTGGCGTAATACCACACCGCCTGCTGCCAGGTGACCCAGCGGTGGGGAACGCCGTGCTGATCCAGCGTCAGGATGAGGGGCAGGCTTCGGTTCATGGATAATGCGGCGATTGGGCAGCCTCAAGACCTGCACCAATCTACCAAATTTCCACCGCTAGTGCCTGTTTCGAAGGAAGAAGCATGAGCCTCGACCGCGTGGACGCGGGCCGCGATCCCGCCCGCGACGTGAACGTGATCATCGAGATCCCGATGCACTCCGATCCCATCAAGTACGAGGTGGACAAGGACACCGGGGCGCTTTTCGTCGACCGCTTCGTGTCGACCTCGATGCATTACCCGTGCAACTACGGCTACGTGCCCCGCACGCTCGCCGACGACGGGGACCCCGTGGACGTGCTCGTGATCACGCCCTTCGCCCTCGTGCCCGGGGTGGTGGTGCGCTGCCGGCCCATCGGGATGCTCCGGATGAGCGACGAGGCGGGCGGGGACACGAAGGTGCTCGCCGTGCCCATCGACAAGCTCACGCCGCTCTACCGGCACGTGAAGGCCGTGGGCGACCTGCCGGAGCTCACGCGCTCCCAGATCGCCCATTTCTTCGCCCACTACAAGGATCTCGAGCCGGGAAAATGGGTGAAGGTCGAGGGTTGGGGCAGCCCGGCCCAGGCCCGGCGGGAGATCGTCGAGGGCATGAAGCGGTTCCAGCGGGCGCGCAAGGCGGCCGGGCCGGCGTAGGCGCTCAGTCGCAGGGACTCGCCGCGGCCACGGGCCGCGCGCGGCGCAATCCGATCCACGCCAGCATGGCGAGCGCGATGCCGATCATCAGCATGCCGGAGAGCTCCGGTGCCGACGGCCGTTCCCCGAGCTGGAGCGCCGAGCCCAGCACCGCGATCACCGGGATGCCGAGGGAATTCAGGCCCGCGATCCCGGCGGTGGTGGTCGACAGCACGTAGGTCCATAGCCACCAGCCGATGGCGGTGGCGAAGACCGCCGAGAAGGCGAGTGCCACGATGAATTCCGTGGCCCACTCCACCGGCGGATGGGGATGGATCCGCGCGAGGAGTGCCAGCCACCCGAAGCCGAAGAGGAGCTGCCACGCGGTGAAGAGGAGCGGATCGGCCCCGGGCGTGGGCCAGCGCTTCGAGAGCACCGCGGAAAAGGCCCACACCACGCCCGCGGCCAGGGCGAGCAGGCTCCCGGTGAGGCTCGTGAGCTGCCACGGGGCCACGATCAGCACGAGGCCCGCGAAGGCGAGGGCCACCGCGAGCCACTGGATGCCGCGCATGCGCTCGCGCAGCATGAAATGCGCGAACACGACCATCCAGAAGGGCATGGTGAACACCAGCACCGAGGTCTTGCCCGGCCCGGCATAGAGCAGCGCGAAATGGGACAGCGCCACGAAGAGCGCGACCTGCAGCGTTCCCAGCACGAAGGCCATGCGGTACCCGGACAGGGCGAGGGGCCGACGCTGGAATTTCACGGTCGCGAAAAGCAGCGCCGCGCCGATGCCCACCCGCAGCGCCGCGAAGTCGAAGGGATGCGCGTGGCGCAGCGCGATCTTCATGAGCACCCACGAATAGCCCCAGATGAGCACCATGGCGGCCAGCGCCGCGTACGGGGCCGATCGTGTCTTCTTCACGGGGACTAGAATGGCGGCGCGGGGAGAGAAAGGACTCTAGCATGGTTGCGCCGCAGGAGCCGCGCGGGGAATCGCGCCAGCAGGTGCTCGCGGGCCTCGGGGTCGCCGCGTTCGGGCTCGTCCTTGCGGGGCTCGCGACCGGGCTCATCCCCGCGAACGAAAGTTCCTTCCACGTTCCGCGCTGGGTGATCGGGGCGATCGGCGCGGGGTTCGTGCTGATCGGACGCGGCCTCGCGCTGCGGTTGCGAGCGCAGCGGGCGACCGCCGCCGCGGCGCTCGCCGGCATGGCGCTCGCGTTCCTCGTGCCCGCGCTCTGGATCGCGTTCGGCCCGGGCGTGCGCGAATGCGCCTCGAGCCTGCGCTTCGGCGCGGTCGGCACGCACGGTCACTCCGGGGGCTTGCAGTGCCGCGCTGGCTTCGGCATCGGTGCGCTGCTGGTGCTGGGAATGATCGTGGCGGGGGCGGGCGCCTTCGTGCGCATCGCGTGGCCGGCAAATCCGTGGGCGGCGCGGCTCGAGCAGGGCGGCGGAGGCCTCATCGCCCTGCTGCTGGGCGGGATCCTCGCCGTGGCGCTGGTGATCGCCTCGCCGTGGCTCTTCGCGAAATGGCTCTGGAAGCGCGCCTACGGGCGGCCCGCGGGCGGCTCCGGCAGCCCCGGCGCGTAGGGCAGCGCGCGCAACGCGAGGGGTGCTCCGTCGACGGCGTTCCAGCGCAGGTCGCCGTCGGCGAGGCTCTCGATCTGCGCCACCACCAGGGCGTCGAAGCCGCCGCCGGGCGCGGGCGCCACGCCGACGACCGTTCCCGCCGCCTGCCCGCCGAAGCGCGTGCTGAAGACACTTTGCCCGGCGACCGGGCGCGCCTCGCCTTCCAGGTGCACCAGCGCCATGCGCCGCTTGAGGCCGCCGCGATACTGGGTGCGCGCGACGATCTCCTGCCCGGGGTAGCAACCCTTCTTGAAGCTCACGCCGCCCACCAGCTCGAGGTTCGCCATCTGCGGTACGAACGCCTCCTGGGTCGCAGCGACGATGACCGGGATGCCGGCGTGGATCATCGACCATTCCCACGCATCGGCGCCGGCGGGCGTGGCGTTGAGCGCGAGCGCCTCCCACAGCGGCGGCGCATCTTCCGCGGGAGCGAGGATCACGAAGCGCTCGGCGTCCAGCGCCACGCACAGCGCGCCGTCCTTTTCCACGGCGCGCATCGGGTCCGGCGTGTGTCCCCAGTGGCGCGCGACGATCACGCCGGCGGTCTTGCCCGCGAATCCCATGCGCGCCCAGGACGGGCTCGCGTCGGCGATCTTCACTTTCGAGCGCAATACGAACATGCCGAGCCGCCGAGCGATGGCCGGAGCGATCTCCGCGGGCAGCATGAGGAAATATCCGCCGGCGCGCCGCACCACGAGGAAGGTCGCGAGCAGGCGCCCCTTGGCGGAGCACCAGCCGCTCCATTGGGCGGCCCCTTCGGGCAGCGCCTGCACGTCGTTGGTGAGCTGCGCGTGCAGGAACGCGGTGGCGTCGTCCCCCGTCACCTCGATGAGCGCGTTATGGGAGAGGTCGGCGAGGATGGCGTGGTCCACGGCGGCGGCGAGCTCCGAGCGCGCGTCGCCAAAGTCCGCCACGCCCGTGGCGGTGAGCCGGGCGCCGCGGCTGGCGAGGAAGGAGAGCCAGGACGACATGGGTGAGGACGTGGGGGAAGTGGAATGCGAGTTCCAGTATAGCGGTGCGGCCGCATTCGCCATCGCCGGCGCCGCCGCGGCCACGGCCGCGATCGCCTCGCTCACGCCGATGCCGTGGACGGTCCGCGGTTGGGTGTGGGCCGCGGTGGCCCTCGCGGGCTACGAAGCGATCCAGCGCCTGGCGCTGCGGCGCGGGGCGCGTGGTGTGCGCGCGATCCGGCTCCGAGGTGGACGCGAGCTCGAGGTGCGCTTCGCCGGCGGCCGGCGGATCGCGGGGAGCGTGCGCGACGGCTCCTTCGTCGCCCCGTGGCTCACCATTGTGCTGTGGCGCCCGCCGGGCGCATGGATCGACCGGGCCGTGCTGATCCTGCCCGGCATGGTGGGAAACGAGGACTTCCGCAGGCTTCGGGTCCTGCTGCGCTGGGCGTAGACTGGCGCTCGCACCAACCGTCCAATACGAATCCAGAACGCCGGGAGGCAACCCATGAACTTCAAGAATGCCCTGTGCGTGGCCGCCGCCGGCCTCGCACTTTCCGGATGCGCGTGGCTGCGCGGGTGGCACCACGAAGAGGTTCCCGCCGCCAGCGAATCGAAGAGCATCTTCTACGACGGCAAGCCCTGCGAGCGCTCGCCCTGCAAGGTGGAAGTCACGGTCGAGGCCTGCCACATCGACCTCGATCCGAACCGGCTCGGGGTGCGCCATGGGCTGCGCGACGCCGAGATCGTGTGGGAAATCAGGTCGCCCGGATACACGTTCGCGAAGAACGGCATCTCCTTCCGCGAAAAGGAAATGACGAGATCGGTGTTCCGCGACGCGCGGGTGGTCGAGGGCAACAAGTTCACCCTCGTCGACGCCAACGCGGGTCCGGGCACCTACAAGTACACCGTGCGGATCATGCGGGGCGAGAAGGCCTGCGCACCGCTCGATCCGGAGATCGTCAACGACATGTAGCGAGCAGCGAGCGCGCCTGCGCCATGGCGTCGTCGTAGGAGAGGGACCGGCCTTCCGCGACTCGCGCCTCGAACGCGGCGGCGCCGAGCCTCGCCCGCGCCCCGGCGATGCGGGGCGCGAGGAACGCCTCGTCGGCCGGATCGCGATGCAGGCCCGCGCGGCTGCCATGGGCCTCGGCGCCTCCGAGGAGGCGGGCAGCCTGCTCCCATTGTTCGAGCGAGGTGGCCAGAGCGGCGGCGACTTCCAGCACGCCGTGGCCCACGCGCCGCGATCCGATGTCGTCGGCCAGCGCGCAGGCCTCCTTCAGGGCCGCCCCCGCGTCGTGCGGCGCTTCGAGCGCGATGGCGACGATGGCGAGGTTGAGCAGGCCGATCGCGGTCGCCTCGCGATCGCCGCCCTGCCGCGCCCAGGGGATCACACGCCGGTAGAGCGTCTCGGCGCCGCGCAGGTCCCCTTCCATGCGGTGGATCTGTGCCAGCGCATTGGTCGCGGCCAGGATCTCGCGGCGGTCGCCGAGTTTCTCCGCGAGGGCGAGCGCCTCCTGCAGGCAGGCGCGCGCGGTGGGCAGGTCGCCCTGCGCCCGCGCGGCCCACGCGAGGGGCGTGAGCACCATCGCGACCTTGCCCTCGTCATGCATCGCGCGCGCGATCGAGAGGCTTTCCTCGAGGCAGGCGCGCGCCTGCTCGTAGCGGCCGACGAAGAATCCGAGCTGTCCCGCGTCGAACAGGCCGCGCAGGCGCGGAAAGCACCGTTCCTGGGCGCCGGGGCGAGCTAGCGCCTCCAGCGTCACGCGCAAGCCCAGCTCCAGCAGGCCGCTGTTGATCCAGTAGCGCTTGACCGCGTTCACCAGGTTCAGGCCGAGCTCGGTCCCGCTTGCGGATTGCCCGGCATATTCGTGGGCACGGAGCAGGTTCTCCCGCTCGACATCGAGCCGCTCGATCCAT
>JAAOZZ010000216.1 GCA_012274175.1 Betaproteobacteria bacterium | reverse complement strand
CGCGCGCGAGGCGCTCGGCGAGCGTTTCCAGGCGCGCGCGCCTGGCTTCCGTGGTGCGAATGTCCGCGGCGTCGGCGCCGAGCGCGTCCAGTGACTGGTCGAGCGCGCGCAGCGCGTCCAGCGACCGCCCGTGGGCGCCGCGCAGCGCAAGCAAGGCGGCCTGCTTGTCGGCGATGCCCTGGCGCAGCACGGGCAGGTCCGCTTGCACGGCGGAGCGCGCGGGCTTGCCCTCGAGATCGCGCATGACGCGCGCGAACATCGCGCCGTGGTCGAGCGCGGGCAGGACGGGGGCGGCGGGACGCTGGGACGGCAGGTCGTTGGCGAGGCCGAGCGCGCCGCGGTCCACGCGGGTGTCGATGTCCTTCAGCTCGCGCAGCAGGTCGAGCGCGCGGGCTGCGCCCTTGATGTCGCCGCCTTCGGTGCGCACGAAGAGGAAGAGGAGCGCGGCGATGAGGCCGAGCGCGGCCGCGGCGAGCAGGATCGTCTTGTTCTTGGTTGGCGAGGACATCGGAACAGCCTTCGAAAGGCCCCCGCGTTCCGGGGGGCGAGCGGACAGTGTCATTCTCGGCGCGGGGGCGCATGGCGTCTGTGAGGCGCATCACTCGCGCCTCGAGCGCGCATTGCAGTTGTAAGCGCCTCGCGCCTATTCGCCAAGGTAGGCTTCGCGCACGCGCGGGTCCCCGAGCAGTGCGCGCGCTTCGCCCTGGAGCGTGACCAGGCCGCCTTCCAGCACGTAGCCGCGGTGGCTCGTCTCGAGGGCGAGGCGCGCGTTCTGCTCCACCAGCAGCAGCGTCACGCCCTCGGCGGCGATGGCGCGGATCACCTCGAAGACCTTCTCCACCATGATCGGCGCGAGGCCCATGCTGGGCTCGTCGAGCGCCAGCAGGCGCGGCCGGCTCATGAGGGCCCGCGCCATGGCGAGCATCTGCTGCTCGCCCCCCGACAGCGTGCCCGCGGTCTGCCGCCGGCGCTCCTTCAGGCGCGGGAAGAGGCCATAGACGCGCTCCTCGTCGGCGCGCACCGCGGAGCGCTCGCTCCGGGCGTAGGCGCCCATCGCGAGGTTCTCCTCGATGGTGAGCTGCGGGAAGACGCCGCGCCCCTCGGGCACGAGGGCGAGGCCGCGGCGGGCGATCTCGTGCACGCGAAGCCGCGAGATGTCCGCACCGTCGTAGAGCACGCGCCCGCCCGCGGCGGGCACCAGGCCCGTGACCGCGCGCAGCGTCGTGGTCTTGCCCGCCCCGTTGGCCCCGATGAGGCACACCAGCTCTCCCGACTCGACGGCGAGGTCGATGCCCTTCACGGCCCGTATGCCGCCGTAGGCCACCTCGAGCGCTTCGAGGGCGAGCAGGCTCACGCCCCGGCGCCCCTTTCCGGCGCCTTGCCCAGGTAGGCCTCGATCACGCGCGGGTCGCGCTGGATCGCGCGCGGCTCGCCCTCCGCGATGTTGCGTCCGTAATCGAGCACGAGCACGCGGTCGCACAGTCCCATCACCAGGCGCACGTCGTGCTCGATGATGAGCAGCGTCGTGCCGTCGGCGCGGATCGCGCCGAGGAGCTTGCGGAGCTCCAGCTTCTCGGTGGCGTTCATGCCGGCCGCGGGCTCATCCAGGGCGAGCAGCCGCGGATCGGTCGCGAGCGAGCGCGCGATCTCGAGGCGGCGCTGGTCGCCGTAGGAGAGGTGGCGGGCGAGCTCGTTGCCGCGCTTCTCGATCCCCACGTAGGCGAGGAGCTCGCGGGCGCGGCGCTCGATCGCCGCTTCCTCGGCGCGGGTGCGCCGGGTGCGCAGGATCGCGCCCACGACGCCCGCGTGGGTGCGCACGTGCCTTCCGATCATCACGTTCTCGAGCGCCGAGAGGTTCGCGAAGAGCCGGATGTTCTGGAACGTGCGCGCGATGCCCAGCGCGGCGATGCGATCCGGGGTCGGATGGGCGAGGAGCGCCCCTTCGAAGCGGATGCTTCCGGCATCCTGGCGGTAGATGCCCGTGAGCACGTTGAAGAGCGTGGTCTTGCCCGCGCCGTTGGGGCCGATGAGGCCGTAGATCTCGCCGCGGCGGATGGAGAAGTGCACCTCGGAGAGCGCCACGAGCCCCCCGAAGCGCTTGGAAAGGCCCTCGACCTCGAGGATCGTCCCGGCGTCGGCGCGGCGCGCCGGGGCCTCAGCGCTCATCGTGCGGCACGGCGAGCTCGCGCTTGCGCACCGCCGAGGGCAGCAGTCCCGCGGGGCGCACGAGCATCATCACCACCATCGCGAGCCCGAAGAGGAGCATGCGGATCACTTCCGCGTCGATGAGGGAGCGCCCGAAGAGCCACTTCTGCACGGGAGCCACGGTGTAGCGCAGGACTTCGGGCACGAAGGTGAGCAGCACCGCCCCCAGGATCACGCCCCAGACGTTGCCCATGCCGCCCAGCACCACCATGGCGAGCACCATCACGCTCTCGGTCAGGATGAAGCTCTCCGGGCTGATGAAGCCCTGGATCGCGGAGAACATGCCGCCCGCGATGCCGCCGAAGGAGGCTCCCATGGCGAAGGCGAGCAGCTTCATGTTGCGGGTGTTGATGCCCATGGAGCGCGCGGCGAGCTCGTCCTCGCGGATCGCCTCCCAGGCGCGGCCGATGCGCGAATCCTGCAGCCGCAGGTTCACCACGATCACGACCACGAGCATCACCAGCAGGAAGTAGTAGTACTTGATGGTGCCGGAGAACGCGAGGCCCGCGAACCGCGTCGTGCTGCCGAAGTCGATGCCCATCACATGGATCGGATCGATCGACCAGATGCCCTTGGGGCCGTTGGTGAGGTTGAAGGGCTCCGAGAGGTTGTTCAGGAAGATGCGGATGATCTCGCCGAAGCCCAGGGTCACGATCGCGAGGTAGTCCCCGCGCAGCTTGAGGGTGGGCGTGCCCAGCAGAACGCCGAAGGTGCACGCCACCGCCGCGCCGATGGGCAGGATCGCCCACCAGGGAAGGTGGATGTCGAAGTGCGGCGAGGCGAGGAGCGCGTAGGTGTACGCGCCCACGGCGTAGAACGCGATGTAGCCCAGGTCGAGCAGCCCCGCGAAGCCCACCACGATGTTGAGCCCGAGGGAGAGCAGCGCGTAGAGGACGGCGAGGTTGGTGATGCGCACCCACGCGGTGCCGGCCATGGCGAGCACGAACGGCAGGGCGAGGAGGCTCGCGGCCACGAGTACCACGCCCACCCACTTCGCGCGGGGATCGCGCCTCAAGCCGCTCAGCATGTCGTGGGGGAAGCCCATCGCTCGCCGCCGCTCGCGCCTAGGCCCGGTCGCCGACCCGCTCGCCCAGCAGCCCCGAGGGGCGGAAGACGAGGACCAGGATCAGGACGATGAACGCGTACACGTCCTTGTAGTTGCTGCCGAAGAGGCTCGACTCGGGGCTCGCGAAGCACGCGTTGGAGAAGCCCGGCAGGAACTTGTCGAGGAAGCACACGTTGGTGAAATCCCCCACGTATCCCGCGCCCAGGGCCTCGATGAGCCCCATGAGGATGCCGCCCAGCACCGCGCCGGCGAGGTTGCCGATGCCCCCCAGCACCGCGGCGGAGAACGCCTTGAGGCCCAGGAGGAATCCCATCTGGTAATGGGCGATCCCGTAATAGGTCCCCACCATCACGCCCGCCACCGCTCCCAGGGCCGCGCCCACCACGAAGGTGAAGGAGATCACGCGGTTCACGTCCACGCCCATGAGCCCGGCCACCAGCGGATTCTGCGAAGTGGCGCGCATCGCGATGCCCACCTTGGTGCGGTGCACGAGCAGGAGCAGCCCCGCCATCATCACCACCGAGGCCACGATCACGGCGACCTGCACGTTGGAGATCGCGGCACTCGTGTCCGAGTGGCCGAGGCGGAAGAGCTTCAACTGGATGATCTGCGGGAAGGCGATGATGTTGCGGCTCCACACGAGCAGCGCCAGGTGCTGCAGCACGATGGACACGCCGATCGCGGTGATGAGCGGGGCGAGGCGCGGGGCGTTGCGCAGCGGCCGGTACGCCACGCGCTCGATCACGTAGCCCACGATCATGCACACCGGGACCGCGGCCGAAGTGCCCAGCAGCACGATCGCGATCGGGGGCAGGCCGGAGCCCGCGAGCGCCACGATCACGGAGAAGGCCGTCATGCAGCCGATCATCACCACCTCGCCGTGGGCGAAGTTGATGAGCTGGATGATGCCGTAGACCATCGTGTAGCCCAGCGCCACGACCGCGTAGACGCACCCCAGGGTGAGGCCGTTGATGACCTGCTGCAGGAAGGTGTCCACGGGGCGATTCTACTGGAGAGCCCGAAAAGAAACGGCACCGTTGCCGGTGCCGTCGATGGCGGCGGGCGGACCCCCCGCGGAATCTTCTTCTGTCTTGTTCGGCTTGTTACTTCTTCTTTTCTTCGGCTTTCGTTTCGGCCTTCGGGGCCTCGGCTTTCGCGGGGGCCGGTGCGCTCGCTTCCGCGGCGGCGGGCACGAAGGGCGCGGTCTGGCCGTCCTTCACGATCGCGATCGGCACCACCTTGCCGTCCTTCATCTTGAAGATCGTCATCTCGGCGTCCTTGCGGTCGCCCTTGGCGTCGAACTCG
>JAAOZZ010000215.1 GCA_012274175.1 Betaproteobacteria bacterium | reverse complement strand
CGCGCTCCGAGGTGCGCTCGGACCTGGAGCGGGTCTACGGGTACTTCCCGCGGCTCAAGCAGCGCCGCGGTTCCCTCGCCGGCTACACCTCGGGCGGCGAGCAGCAGATGACCGCGCTTGGGCGCGCCCTCATGGCCCGCCCGCGCATGATCCTGCTCGACGAGCCGTCCATGGGGCTCGCCCCGCAGATCGTCGAGGAGATCTTCGAGATCGTGCGCAACCTGAACGCGGACGACAAGGTGAGCTTCCTGCTCGCCGAGCAGAACACGATGGTGGCGCTGCGCTTCGCGGACTTCGGCTACATCCTGGAGAACGGACGCGTGGTGATGGAGGGCAACGCGAAGGCCCTTTCGGACAACGAGGACGTGAAGGAGTTCTACCTGGGCATTTCGAGCGGCGGACGGCAGAGCTTCCGCGAGACGAAGAACTACCGGCGCCGCAAGCGCTGGCTCGCCTGAAGGCGATGGGCGAGTTCTACGACGCGCTCGAGGCGCGCGATCCCGCCGAGCGCGAGCGATCGATCTTCGCGCGCCTCGCCGAGCAGGTCCGGCACGCGCGCGATCGCAGCGCCTACTACGGTCGTGTGCTGCAGGGGGTGGAACCCGAGGCCGTGGTCTCGCGCGCAGCACTCGCGGCACTGCCGGTCACCCGCAAGTCCGACCTTCCGGACCTGCAGCGATCCGAGTTGCCCTTCGGCGGGCTCAATGCGACGCCGCTTTCGGGCCTCGCGCGCATCTTCCTGTCGCCCGGACCCATCTACGACCCCGAGGGGCGGCGCGAAGACTACTGGCACGCGGCGCGCACGCTTTTCGCGGCGGGCTTCCGGCGCGGCGACGTGGTGCTCAATTGCTTTTCCTACCATCTCACGCCCGCGGGCAGCATGTTCGAGACCGGCCTGCAGAAGCTGGGATGCGCGGTGATCCCGGGCGGCGTGGGCCAGACGGAGCTGCAGGCGCGCGCGATCGCCGACCTCGCGCCCTCGGGCTACGTGGGCACGCCTTCGTTCCTCAAGCTGATCCTCGAGAAGTGCGACGAGCTGGGCTTGTCCGCGGCGAGCGTGCGCCGCGCGCTCGTCTCGGGCGAGGCGTTCCTCCCGCCGGTGCGCGAATTGCTCGCGGCCCGGGGCATCGAGGGTTTCCAGGCCTATGGCACGGCCGACCTCGGCATGGTCGCCTACGAGACGCGCGCCCGCTCGGGGCTGGTCCTGAACGAGGACATGATCCTCGAGATCGTGCGGCCCGGCACCGGCGATCCCGTCCCCGAAGGCGAGGTGGGCGAGGTCGTCGTGACCACGTTCAACGCCGACTATCCGCTGCTGCGCTTCGCCACCGGGGACCTTTCCGCGGTGCTCGCGGGGACGAGCCCGTGCGGGCGCACCAACATGCGCATCAAGGGGTGGATGGGCCGCGCCGACCAGGCCACCAAGGTGCGCGGCATGTTCGTCCACCCCCATCAGGTCGCGGAAGTTCTGCGCCGTCACGGGTTCGCACGCGCGCGCCTGGTGGTGGAGAACGACGCGGGGGAAGATCGCATGACCCTGCGGGTGGAAAGCGATGCGACGGACGCGGCGCTCGCCCGCGCGGTGGAGGACAGCGTGCGGGAAGTCATGAAGGTGCGCGGCGGCGTCGCCTGGCACGCGCCCGGATCGCTGCCCAACGACGGCAAGGTGATCGAGGATGCGCGCAAGTATTCGTGAGCCGTTTTCGCGGCTATGATGTACGCCGTTTGTCCGAAAGGAACCGGGAACCCATGAAGAATCGCCATCCGAAGAGTTCGCTCCTCCTGTCGTGCGCCGCGCTCGCTTGCCTGTGCGCGGGATGCGCCCTGGATCCCGCCGACCAGGCCTCTGCCCGCGACCGGGGAGAGGCGGTGTACGTTACCGGAAGCAACCTTCCGAACCATCACGGCGCGGGCGCCGTTTCCTCGGTCTCCAAGGAGGAAATCGATCGTGAAGGGGGCTCGATCCTGACTCCCGCCATGCCCATGCCCAGACCCGGCGGCATGAACTGAGGCACGCGCCGGACGGCTGCGAGCCGGGCCCCGGGGCGCCGCCCCCGTGGCTGTTTAACTACTTGTTTATAAGACGTAATTCTAGAGCTGGTGCCGCCGATCCGGAATGATCCCAGCGGCCCACTGCCTATTGTTTGATTAGGCCCCGACGGTGGGCTAAACTTACGGGCTTTTGATGGCCGTTCCCCGGACCCCCGGGGCCGGGCCGTCGAGCCCACGCAGCGAGGTTCAATGGCGAGCAAAGCAAAGATCCTGACCGAGGCGGAAATCGTGAAGATGCCGAAGTCGGACTACATGAACGCGGCACAACTCAAGTTCTTCCGCGAGCGGCTGATGGACCTGCAAAAACAGCTGCGCGAGAACGCGGGCGCCACGACGGAACACCTGCGCGAGCTTTCCTTCGCCCCCGATCCCGCCGACCGCGCGACCCTCGAGGAGGAACATGCCCTCGAGCTTCGCACCCGCGACCGCGAGAGGAAGCTGCTGAAGAAGATCGACCAGGCGCTGGCGCGCATCGACGACGGCAGCTATGGCTATTGCGAGGAGACCGGCGAGCCCATCGGCATCCAGCGGCTGCTGGCACGCCCCACGGCGACCCTCACCATCGAGGCCCAGGAACGCCGGGAGATGAAACAGAAGCTCTACGGCGAGTAATCCGCATGCGAATTCCACGGCCCCGGCCCTCGAAGCCGGGGCCGTTTGCTTTGCGCCGCGCCTGGACTGGCCTCGCGGCGGGGACGGCGGAATCCAGCGAATGTTGCCGGGATTTCGCGGCCCCGGCTCGGGCGGGCACCGTCCTATAATCGCAGGACGCTTCGAATTCCGCCGCAACGCCCGCCGCGGGATATTCGAGGCCCCATTCCGAGGAGATTCGCCGATGCGCAATCCCGATCCCGTTCCCATCGAAGGCAGCCCAGGCTGCTCGCGGCGCGAGTTCGTCACGGGAGCGCTGGCAGTAGGCTTCGCCGCGGCCGTGCAGCCGGTGGCCGCGCAGACGCAGATCACGACCGACACCGCCGGCCTCGCCGCGG
Source organism: Betaproteobacteria bacterium (assembly GCA_012274175.1). Lineage (GTDB taxonomy): Bacteria > Pseudomonadota > Gammaproteobacteria > Burkholderiales > Usitatibacteraceae > Usitatibacter. The sequence goes on along the minus strand of JAAOZZ010000215.1, from coordinate 15,305 downwards.
GCGAAGTGAAGATCGCCGTGAAGGACGGACAGATGCCCGCCTATCGGGCGATGCCCGCCGGCGGAAGCAAGCTTCCCACCGTGCTCGTCGTCCAGGAGATCTTCGGCGTGCACGAGCACATCAAGGACATCGCGCGCCGGCTCGCGAAGGCGGGCTATCTCGCCGTGGCTCCCGAGCTCTACGCGCGCCAGGGTGACGTGTCGAAGCTCGCCAGCATCGACGACATCCGGCCGATCGTGGCGAGCGTGCCCGATGCGCAGGTGATGTCGGACCTGGATGCGGCGGCAACCTGGGCCGCGGCCAACGGCGGGGACGGGCGCAGGCTCGGTATCACCGGCTTCTGCTGGGGCGGGCGCATCGTGTGGCTGTACGCCGCGCACAACCCGGACCTCAAGGCGGGAGTGGCCTGGTATGGCCGCGTCGAGGGCGCGGGCACGCCATTGCAGCCGAAGAATCCGATCGAGCTGGTGCACAACATCCGGGCGCCGGTGCTGGGCCTGTACGGCGGCGCCGACGCCGGCATCCCGAAGGAGGGCGTCGAGCGCATGGCCGCCGCGCTGAAGGCCGCGGGCAAGCCGGGCGAGATCCACATCTATCCGGATGCGCCCCACGCATTCCTCGCCGATTACCGGCCTTCCTATCGCCGGGAGGCCGCCGAGGACGGTTGGAAGCGGCTTCTCGACTGGTTCCGGAAGAACGGGGTGGCATAGCGCGCGGCACCCCGGGACGAGAGCGTGAACGACGAGGTCAACAGGATTCGCGAGGACGTCTCGCAGCAGCTGCACCGGGTGCTGGGCGATCGCAGCCTCGCCACGGTGTTCCAGCCCATATTCGGCTTCCGGGAGGGGCGGATGCTGGGCTACGAGGCGCTCGTGCGCGGGCCCGAGGGATCGCTCATCCAGACCCCCGCGGAGCTCTTCGCCGCCGCCCAGGTGGAGAACCTCTCGGTCGAGCTGAACCTGCTTTGCATACAGCAGATCCTGCGCACCTTCGCCTCGAGCGGGCTCGACGGAAGCCTCTTCCTCAACGTGTCGCCGCAGCTCGTCGTGCAGCGCGGGCACGACCAGGAACGCGCCGCGCGGTACATGGCGAGCCTCGGTCTCGAGCCCGACCGCGTGGTGATCGAGCTCACCGAGGACTATCCCACGGTGGACTTCCGCCTCGTGCACGAGTCGCTGATGCTCTACCGGTCGATGGGATTGCGCATCGCCATCGACGACCTCGGCGAGGGTTTCGCGAGCCTGAGGCTGTGGTCGGAGCTGCGCCCGGAATACGTGAAGGCGGACAAGCATTTCGTGACCGGGATCGCCACCGACCCGGTGAAGGTGCAGTTCCTGCGCGCGATCCAGCACATCGCCGAGAACTGCGGTTCGCTCGTGATCGCCGAAGGCATCGAGAACGCCGCCGACTTCAAGGTGGTGAAGGACATCGGCATCGCGTACGGGCAGGGCTGGTTCATCGGACGTCCCTCCGAAAATCCCGCCGGCGAGCTGCCCGAAGAAGCGCGTCGCGCCCAGGCAGACGCGCGCCTGCCGGTGATTCCCGCGCCGCGCCTGCGCGCGGGCACGGAGCCGCGCGCCCACGATTTCGTGCGCGCGGTGGACGCCGCCACGCCCCAGGCCACCCTCGGGGCGCTGCGCAGGCGCTTCGCCGCTTCGCCCGGCCTCGCGGCGATCCCGGTGATCGGGACCGCGGGCGTGGAAGGCGTGGTATCCCGGATGTGGCTCGACCTCGCGGCGGCGGGCGCGGATACCGCGGCGCTGGATGCCCGCCCGTGCCTCGATTTCGCCGACCGGGCGCCGATCCGCGTCGAGGCCGAGCTGGACCTGGCCGCCCTCACGGCGATCCTGGTCGAGTCCGACGCGCGGCGCTTCGCCGACGGCTTCGTGCTCGTGGATCGGGGCCGCTACCTGGGCATGGGAAACTGCCGCGACGTAATGCGCTCCCTGCAGACGTCGCGGGTCCTCGCGGCGCGCTACACCAATCCGCTGACCCTCCTGCCCGGGCAGGTCCCGATCAACGAGCACCTGGCGCGTCTGCTCGCGCGCCAGGTTCCCTTCTGCGCCTGGTTCGTCGAGGTGGACCAGATGCGCGGGCTCAACGATTCGGGCGGATTCGCCCAGGGCGACGCGCTGATTCATGGGTGCGCGCGCCTGCTCGAGGAGGCGTGCGAGCCGGGCATCGATTTCGCCGGGCACGTCTCCGGCGGACGGTTCGTCGTGCTGGCGCAAAGCGAGGACTGGAAGGCGCGCGCCCACGCGCTGCTCGCGAAATTTCCCGCGCTGGTGGAGGACCAGGTCCCCTCGGACGTGTTCGAACGGGGCTATTTCACCCGCACGCTGCGCGACGGAAGCCTCAGCGTGCGGCCTTTGCCCCGGCTCGTGATCGGCATCGTTCCCGTGCTGCCGGGCGTGTTCGAGTCGCGCCACGAGGTGGTCGCGGCGGCCAAGCGAGCGGCCGAGGCAGCCATGGAGCGCTCCGGCAGCGCGATCCACGTGGACGAGCAGCATGCCAACGCCTATCCGCAGTCGCTGCTCTTCGGGCAGCCGTAATCCCCCTCAACCGCGGCGACGCCAAACCTGCCAACGCTCCTTGCCCTCGAACACCGGAATCGAGTCGTCCACGGGGACGTCCTCGAGGCGCTCGAACGCGCCCTCGAGCAGCGCCGCAAGCTCGGCCTGCGAATTGAGCGCAAAGGGTGGCCCGCGATCCCCCGCGTCGAAGTAGAAGAATCCCGCGAGCAGGCCGCCGGGCGCCACGAGCTCGGCCACGCGCTTCGACCAGGCCTCCCACATCCGCCGCGGCAGCGCGCACAGGAAGGCCCGTTCGTACACCACCTCGAAAGGGGCTTCGGCGATCGGCGCGAAGAAGTCGCCGCGGCGCACCCGGTCCGCGTATTCCCCGAGCTCGCCCGCCGCCGCCGCGAGCGCCTCGGCGCTGAAATCGATTCCCACCACGGTCCAGCCGCTTTGTGCGAAGTACCGTACGTCGCGCGCGCTTCCGCAGCCGGGGACGAGCACCGTTCGCGCCCGGCCGCCGGAAGCCACGAATTCGCGCAGGCGCGCCGGGACCTTGCGCGCGTCCCACGGCGCGAAACACGCTTCGTAGCGCAGGTCCCAGAATTCCGGCCCGGACGGATCGCGTTTCGGAAAGGTGGGCGTGCTCACGCCCGAATGGTATCCCCGAACGGATATACTTCGCGCCGCACCCCGCGTTCCCCGAGATGAAGCGCCTCCTGCTTTGCGCCGCCGCCGGCCTCGTGCTGGCATCCTGCAACCCCGGTCCCGAAACCGCCCATCGCACGGTGAGCCTTTCCGCGTGCCGGCTTCCGGGCGTCGAGTCCGAGGCCCAATGCGGGAAGTACGAGGTCTGGGAGAACCGCGCGACGCGCTCCGGCCGGCGCATCGCGATCAACATCGCGATCGTGCCCGCGCGCATGCGGGCCCGGGAACCGGATCCGGTCTTCGTGCTCGCGGGCGGCCCGGGGCAGGGCGCCGTGTCCCTCGCCGGCCAGGTGATGCCGCTCTTCGCCAAGCTGAACGACTCGCGCGACGTGGTGTTCGTCGACCAGCGGGGCACGGGCGAATCCAATCCGCTCGATTGCGAGGACGACGACGACGCGCCGCTGCAGTCGCTGTTCGAGGATTCGCTCCCGGGCGACGTGGTGCGCAAGTGCCTGGCGGGCCTCGACGCCGATCCGCGCCAGTACGTCACTTCCATCGCGATCGAGGACCTGGACGAGGTGCGTTCCGCGCTGGGCTACGACAAGCTCAACTTGTGGGGCGGCTCCTACGGCACCCGCGCCGCCCTCGAGTACCTGCGCCGGCACGGGGACCACGTGCGCACCATGGTGCTCGACGGGGTGGCGCCCCCTTCGATGAAGATGCCGCTGTCGTTCGTGGCCGACGGGGAGGCGGCCCTGCGCAAGCTCGTGGCCGGATGCGAGGCGCAGGCGCGATGCCGCCACGCCTATCCCGACCTGGGCGGCACCATCCGCGACCTGCGCGAGGAGCTCGCCCTGCATCCCGAGCGCGTGGGCATCCAGGACCCGCGCACGGGGGAGCGCGAGACCATCCGCGTGAACCAGAACGTGTTCCTCTCCGGATTGTTCCGGCCGCTTTACGTGGCCGAGCTCGCGAGCCTGTTGCCCTATGGAATCGAGTCGGCCGCCCACGGAGACTTCAATCCGCTGCTCGCCCAGAACCTTGAGTTCGCCGACGACGTCTCGGAGAACCTCTCGCTCGGCATGCACCTTTCCGTTGTGTGCGCCGAGGACATCCCGCGCATCACGGCCGAGGACCTCGCGGCGGCGAGCCATTCCTTCTTCGGCCGGGCGCTCGTGGACGATTTCATCTCCGCGTGCCGCATCTGGCCGCGCGGTCCGGTGCCCGCCGATTACTACGACCCGGTGCGCTCCAAGGTGCCCGCGCTGCTGCTGTCCGGCGGGATCGATCCGGCCACTCCCCCGCGGCACGCCGAGGAGGTGGCCGCGACGCTGCCCAATGCGAAGCACCTCATCGCGCCCCAGGTGGGGCACGGCGTGAGCGAGCGCGGCTGTGCCCCGCGCCTGATCGAGGCGTTCGTGCGCGCGGGAACCGCACGGGGCATCGACGGCAAGTGCCTCGAGCGCATTCCGCGGCCGCTGTTCGTGCTGCCCGTGGGATCCTCGCCTTGATCGTCGCCGAGAACCTCGCCAAGCGCTTTGGCGGCGTGCAGGCGGTGAGCCGCGTCTCCTTCACCGCGCCCGACGGCTCGATCACCGCGCTGCTCGGGCCCAACGGGGCGGGCAAGACCACGACGCTGCGCATGATTTCCACGCTCGTGGCTCCCACCCACGGCACCGCGCGGGTCGACGGCCTCGACGTGGGGCGCGACGCGCTCGCCGTGCGCGCGCGCATCGGCCTGCTTTCGGACGCCCGGGGACTCTACGGCCGGCTCACCGCGCGGGAGAACGTCGCGTATTACGGCGCGCTTCGCGGCCTGGCGCCGGCGGCGATCGAGGCGTCCCTCGCCCGCCTAGCCGGCGTGCTCGAGCTCACGGCGCTGCTGGACCGGCGCACCGACGGATTTTCCCAGGGCGAGCGCATGAAGGTCGCGATCGCGCGGGCACTCGTGCACGATCCGCCCAACGTGATCCTCGACGAGCCCGGCAACGGGCTGGACGTCATGACCACGCGCAACCTGCGCGACGTGATCCGCCGGCTGCGCGACGCCGGCAAATGCGTGCTCTTCTCGAGCCATGTGATGCAGGAAGTCTCGGCCCTCTGCGACCAGATCGTGATCGTGGCGAAGGGGGAGGTGGCCGCCCACGGCACCGCGGGCGAGCTGCTCGAGGCAAGCGGCTGCACGAACCTCGAGGACGCGTTCGTGCGCCTCTCGGGCGAGGCGCCGGAACCGTGAGGATCCCCGCGCTTACCGTGTACCTGAAGGAGATGCGCGATGCGCTGCGCGACCGGCGCACCGCGATCATGGTCCTCGTGGCTTCCATCCTCACGGGGCCGCTCACCCTGGTGCTGGTGGCCCATTTCGTTTCCGGCCTCGAGAAGAAGGGCTCCGACCTCAAGGTCGTCGTCGCGGGCGAGGAGCGGGCCCCGGCGCTGGTGAACTTCCTGCAGCGCAACGACATCCGCATCGAGCGCGCACCCGGCGACTACGAAACGCGCGTGCGCGACGGGCGCCTGGACGCGGTGATCGTGGTGCCCGAGGATTTCGACGAGCACTGGCTTTCGGGCGACGGGGCCAAGCTCGAGATCGTCTTCGACGATTCCCGAGCCGACGCGGGGCCCGCCATCCGCCAGGCCGAGCGGCTGCTGCGCGGGTTCAACCGCGAGACGGGGATGCTGCGCATGATGGCGCGCGGCGTGAGCCCGGACCTGGGGCAGCCGGTGGAGATCGAGCGGTTCAACACCGCCACGCCGCGGCAGAAGGGCGCCTTCCTGCTCTTCCTCATCCCGATGTTCGCCCTGCTCTCGCCGCTGCTGGGGGGGATGACGATCGCGATCGACTCCACCGCCGGGGAGCGCGAGCGCGGCTCCCTCGAACCGCTGCTGGGAAATCCGGTGCCGGTGGCGCACATCGTGGCGGGCAAGTGGCTCGCGGCGTGGACGTTCGCCTGCGCGGTCGCGACCCTCACGCTCGCGGGCTTCGTCACCGCTTCCGTGCTCTACGCGCAGAAGCAGCTTGCCGCGATGATGGCCTTCGGCGCACCGGAGTTCGTGCTGTTCGTGGCGATGGTGGTGCCCTTCGCCGCCATGACCTCGGCGCTGCAGATGCTGATCTGTACCTACGGGCGCTCCTACCGCGAGGCCCAGACCTACGTGAGCTACCTCGCCACGGCGGTCTCGTTCGTACCGGCGATCGTCCTCTTCTCGGGATTGAAGGAAGTCCCGTGGCACCTGCTCGTTCCCGTGCTGGGGCAGCAGGCGGTGCTGTCGCGGGTGGTGCGCGGGGACGCGGTGGGATTCACAGACTGGGCCGTACCCTCGCTCGTGGCGGCGACGATCGCGGCGGCGTGCCTCGTGCTCCTCGTGCGCTTGCTGCGCGACGAGCGCATCGTGTTCGGGCGGTCGTGAACGATCGGGCTCGCGCCGCCGTCGACCTCGACGCCTTGTTCTCCCAGGACGGAGCGATCGGCCGCGCCGTGGCGGGCTTCCGGCACCGGCCGCAGCAGGTGGAATTCGCCCGCGCCGTGCTGGACGCCATCGAATCGTCGGGCGTGCTCATCGCCGAGGCGGGCACGGGAACGGGCAAGACCTTCGCGTACCTCGTTCCCGCGCTGATGGCGGGCGGGCGCGTGATCGTCTCGACCGGCACCAAGACGCTGCAGGACCAGCTCTTCCACCGCGACCTGCCGCTCGTGCGCCGAGCCCTCGGAGTCGCCGTGGACGTGGCCCTGCTCAAGGGTCGCGCCAACTACGTGTGCCTGCACCACCTCGAGGTCGCCGCCGCCGAGGGCACCTTCGCCGCGCGGGAAGACGTGGCACACCTGCACAAGATCCGCAGCTTCGCGAAGCGCACCATGACCGGCGACAGGGGCGATTGCGCCGACGTGCCGGAGTCCTCGCCCGCGTGGGCGCAGGCCACCTCGACGCGGGAGAACTGCCTGGGCTCGGCGTGCGGGCATTACCAGGATTGCTTCGTGATGAAAGCGCGCAAGAGGGCCTCCGAGGCGGACGTGATCGTGGTGAACCACCACCTCTTTTTCGCCGACGTGGCCCTGCGCGACGAGGGCGCGGCCGACCTGCTGCCGGCGGCCAACACGGTGATCTTCGACGAGGCGCACCACCTGCCGGACCTGGCGCGGCTTTTCTTCGGACAATCGCTTTCCACGACCCAGCTGGTCGAGCTCGCCCGGGATGCCCGCCTCGCGGAAGCCCAACATGCCCGCGAAAGCTCGGACCTGGGAGACGCCGCGGCGCGGGTCGAACGCGCCGCGCGCGACCTGCGCCTGGCGCTGGGAGCCGCGGCGGGGCGCACCGCGCTTTCCGCCGTGCGCGACCGCGCGGGATTCGACGCCGCCCTGGACGCGCTCGCCGCGCGCCTGGCCGAGCTGGCCGAAGCGCTTCGCGGCCAGGAGGAGCGGGCCGAGGAGATCCGCAACGCGCGGGTCCGCGCCGAAGAGTTCCTCGGTCGCATCGCCGAGTGGCGGGAGGCCGACGCGCGTCCGCGGGAAGACGCGTTCGGCGAGGCGGCGGCCGTCGACGTCGTGCGCTGGATCGAGGCCTACGCGCAATCGGCCGCCCTGTACGTGACGCCGCTCGACGTGGCGCGCATCTTCCGGAGCCAGATGGAGGACGCGAAGCGGGCGTGGATCTTCACCTCGGCGACCCTGGCCGTGAATGGCGATTTTTCCCATTACCAGGGCGAGATGGGCCTCGCCGAGGCGCGCACCTTGAGCTGGCCCAGCCCGTACGATTTCGAGCGCCAGGCGCTGCTCTACGTTCCGGAGGGATTGCCGGACCCGAATGCCGAAGGCTACGTGGAGGCCGTCATCGACGCGGCCTGGCCCGTGGTCCGTGCAAGCGGCGGGCACGCTTTCCTGCTGTTCACGAGCCTGCGCGCGATGGAGCGCGGCCACGACCGGCTCGCGGGCAAGCTCAAGGCCGAGGGGCTCGACTGGCCGCTCTTCCTGCAGGGAAGCGGCTCGAAGAACGAGCTGCTGGAGCGGTTCCGCCGCTCACCCCACGGGATCCTCGTGGGATCGCAATCCTTCTGGGAAGGCGTGGACGTGAAGGGCGAGCAGCTTTCGGTGGTGGTGATCGACCGGCTGCCGTTCAACCCTCCCGACGAGCCGGTGCTCGCGGCCTGCATCGAACGCATCAACCGTGCCGGAGGCAACGCCTTCATGGATTACCAACTGCCGCGCGCGGTGATCGCTTTGAAGCAGGGCGCGGGACGGCTCATTCGCGACGAGACGGACCGCGGGGCGCTGGTGATCTGCGACCCGCGGCTCGTGGAAAAGCCCTACGGCAAGCGCATCTGGCGAGCGCTGCCGCCGTTCCGCCGCACGCGATCGCTCGCGGAGGTCGAGGCGTTCTTCGCCGCGAGGGCCCCGCAGGTCAGCGCGAAGGAATGAACTTCCACCCCTCGGGGCACTTCGTGACCTTGGGGTAGTACGCCTTCGCCGATTCGCAGTAGTTCATGTACGTGGGCCCCTGCGCGGGCATGCCTTCGGCAGGCGCAGCCTCCGTGGTCGGGGCCTCGGAAGTCGGCTCGTCCTCGTACGCCGGCTCCGGATAGCTCTCCACGTCCCGGTAGATCACCGTCTCGCGCGGGTAGCTGTCGTAGTAGCCGTAGGGCGCGCCCCAGTAGTATGACGACCAGAGCAGCGGAACGCCCAGGTAGAAGCCCAGGCCGGGGCTCCAGCTGCGGTGATAGCCGCCCCAGTGCCCTCCGGACCAGTGCCCGCCGCCGGACCAGTGCCCGCCGCCGGACCAATGTCCGCCGCCGTGGGACCCGCCGGATACGTGGCCGCCACCGCCACGGGCGGCGAGCGCGGACCCCGTCACTGCCAAGCCAACCGCGGCGAGCGCCACGGCCAGCAGGGTTTTCGTTGATTTCATCTTCAGCCTCCTTGCAACGTCTTCGTACAGGGTACTCGACTTAAGCGTGAACGCCCGACACCCCGTTTCGGATGACACCGGACAGCAATTCCCGGCACGTGCTTCGACCCCGGGCGACTCCGTTGATTCCCCGATCCCGCGCCCTTGCCGCTAGGCGGAGCAGGGCAAGGTGACGCGCGCCTCGAGGCCGCCGCCTTCCCGGGCGATCAGGTCCAGGCGCCCGCCGTGCAGCGTGGCGACGCGATCGGCGATCGCGAGGCCCAATCCCGCGCCGGACAGGCCGCTGCGCGCCTCGTCCCTGCGCGTGAAGGGCTGCTTCAGGTGCTCCGTGAGAGCGGCGGGGATTCCGGGACCGCGATCGAGGACCGAGAGGATCGCGTGTCCCGCGCGGGCCGACACCCGCACGACAATTTCGCCGCCGGCGTGGCGCACCGCGTTGACGAGGAGGTTGTCCACCAGGCGCTGCAGGGCGAGCGGGCGCAGCATGAGCAAGGGCACCTCGTCCAGCTCGCAACGAACCGATGCGCCCGTGCGCAATGCACGCTCCGCGCACGAGCGCGCGAGCTCCGCGAGGTTCACCGCGGAGCTCGGCTCCGCGGCCTCGCTGCGGGTGAAATCGATGAACTGGTCGATGATCGCGTTCATGTCGTCCAGGTCCTGGACGATCCCGCGCTGGGTCTCCCCGTCCACTTTCGCGCCGAGCATCTCGACTTCGAGGCGCAGGCGCGAAAGCGGCGTGCGCAGGTCGTGGGAGATGCCGGCGAGGAACGTCGCGCGCTCGCGCTGGCTGTGCTGCAGGTCATCCTTCATCTGGTTGAAGGCGCGCGCGACGGCGCGGATTTCCGAAGGTCCCGTTTCCGAGACCGGAGGAGGGTCGCCGCCCTTGCCCAGCTTGACCGCCGCGCGCGCGAGCTCGCCCAGGGGCCGATTGAGGCGCCACATCAGGAAGAACGTGGCCGCCACCGCGATCACCAGCCCCACGGCGCCCCACGCGATCAGCGCCTCGAGGGGATCGCGTTCCACGCGCCCGATGGGGAACGCGACCCAGTAGCCGCGATCCCCGGTGGGAATGCGGATCCAGAGGTCCCGGGGATGGGGGTGTGCGGGGTCCCGAGGCCCTTCGTTGCCGCGCACGTAGATCTCGGCGCCGGGCCCGAAGATCTCGTGGATGCGCTCCCGCAGCAGGTGCAGGCCCGCGACGGGACGCATGCGCTCGTCGCCGCGGACCGGCACGATGCGGATGCCTTCCTGCTCGTCGACGCGTCCGATGAACTCGTCCCGCTGCGCCGGACCCATCGTGTTCAGGGCGGCGCCGATGGTCTTCAGGTGGCTCACGAACTGGCCGATGCCCGCGGCATGCCGGGGCTGGGTCACGTAGCGGTGCAGGACCCACACCGCGGCGACCTGGGAGAGGATCAGCGCCACGATCAGGACGACCAACGTGCGCCACAGCAGCGAAGCGGGAAACAGCTTCACTTCGCGGCCACGCCGTCGGGAATGAACACGTAGCCGAAGCCCCACACGGTCTGGATGTAGCGCGGGCTCTGGGGATCCTCGCCGAGGAGCTTGCGCAGCCGCGAGACCTGGACGTCGATCGAGCGGTCGTAGCTCTCGTGCTCCCGGCCCCGGGCGAGCTCCATCAGCTTGTCGCGCGACATCGGCTCGCGCGGATGCAGGGCCAGCGCCTTGAGCAGGGCGAATTCGCCGGTGGTGAGGGGCACGGGCTTGCCGTCGCGCGTGAGCGCCCGGCTGGCCAGGTGCAGGGCGAACGGGCCGAAATCCACCACCTTCGCCTGGGCCGTGGGCGCGCCCGGCGTCTCGGCGGGCGCCTGCCGGCGCAGCACCGCGTGGATGCGCGCGACCAGCTCGCGGGGATTGAACGGCTTGGCGAGGTAGTCGTCTGCGCCCATCTCGAGGCCCACGATGCGGTCCACGTCGTCGCCCTTGGCGGTGAGCATGATCACGGCCACGGCGTTGCCCGCGGCGCGCAGCCTCCGGCAGATCGCGAGCCCGTCCTCGCCGGGAAGCATGAGGTCGAGGACCAGCAGGTCGTAGCGCATGCGCGTGAAGTTGCGGTCCATGGCGGCCGCGTCGGCCACGGTGTCCACGGCGAAGCCCTGCTCCGAGAGATAGCGCTTGAGCAGATCCCGCAGGCGCAGGTCGTCGTCGACGACGAGGATCTTCTGGCGTTGCGCGCTTTGCATGGAGTGATCGTACGGGTATCGGAGGGCATTCCGCCCGCCAGATGTAATGGAATGTTAACAGCGGCGCCACGGACAGCATCCTCCTTACAACCGGTTACCACTGGCCGTGCGCGGTGCGGGCATCGGCGCGTTGTACCGCCTACGCTCGCGACATCCGGTTCGGGCGACAACCTCGATGCATATCCTGAAGGAGCACTCCATGAAATACGTTGCCATCCTCGCCGCGCTGGGCTTCGCCTCCGCGGCCGTCCTCGCCGTGGCTTCGCCGCAAGGCGCGGGCCCCGGGCGCGGTCCCGCATTCGATCGCCTCAAGGCCGCCGACACCAACGGCGACGGCATGATCAGCCGCGAGGAAGCGGCCGCGCTGCCGAAGCTCGCGAAGCGCTTCGATCAGCTCGATGCCAACGGCGACGGGCAGATCAGCGCCGACGAATTGCGCGCCCACCGGGAACAGGCGCGTGCCGATCGCTGGAAGAAGCTCGACGCCGACGGCGACGGCCGTATCAGCCTCGCCGAAGCCCAGGCCAACGCACCGCGGCTCGCGCGGCACTTCGCGGCGCTCGACGGGAACCAGGACGGTTTTCTCACGTCCGACGAGCTGAAGGCGGCGCACCAACGCCATCGCGGGGCGCAGGCGAAGTAAGGTCGTCCCGACTGCGCCGGCGAGACTCGGATCGGGCTTCGCCGACGCATCTCTGCTTCATCCGCGCGATCCATCGCCGCCACCGCTCCTGAACGCCATCTCGGACCATCGGAGGGGTCGGACTCCGCCGGCGCGACACTTCGAATAATTCTCATGTGATACATTAGGTAATATAGATATAAGTCTGATTCTTAAGCATTACAATCTGGCATTGAGGGTGCCGTGGTCGGGTATAATGCGATCGTGAACATCCTGGCCGTAGAGACCTCCACCGAGCTTTGTTCCGTGGCCCTGCTGCGAGGCGCGGAGCTCTTCGTGGAGGAGGCGATGGCCGAAAATCGCCATTCCGAGATGCTGGTGCCGATGCTGCGCAGGGTGCTCGAGCGCTCGCACCTCGACGCCCGGGACATGGACGCGTTCGCGTTCGGACAAGGGCCGGGTTCCTTCACCGGCATCCGCATCGCATGCGGCATCGTCCAGGGCCTCGCGTTCGCATCGGATCGACCGGTGGTGCCGGTGCCGTCGCTTTTGGCGCTCGCGGAGCAATCCAACGAGCGCCGCGTCCTCGCCGCGTTCGATGCGAGGATGAACGAGGCCTACCTCGCGGCATACGCGCGCAACGGCGCCGATTGGGATGAGATCGTCGCACCCCGGCTGGCCGACGCGACTGGGCTGCCATCCCTCCCCGGACGCCGATGGATCGCCACGGGCAGCGGCTTCGAGCGCCTGCCGTGGCTGCGCGAAGCCTATCGGGAGACGGTGGAGATGCGCCTGGCGGGCGACCTCCCCCGTGCAGGAGCCGTCGCCCGCCTCGCCGCCCGGGCGCTCGCGCGCGGGGATGCGGTCGCCGCGGAGCGCGCCGTGCCCCTATACTTGCGCGACAAGGTGGCCCTCACAATCGAGGAAAGAAGGGCAAGACGGTGAGCGCGGTCCCGATTCCCCAGCTCCATTACCGCCGGATGCGCCCCGCGGACCTCACGGAGGTGGCGCGCCTCGAGAAGTCGCTGTACGCGTTCCCCTGGAGCATCGGGAATTTCCGCGATTCGGTGACCGCCGGCTACGACTGCTGGACCGTGACCCACGGCGAGACCGTCATCGGCTACGCGATCCTCATGATCGCCCTCGACGAGGCGCACCTGCTGAATTTCGCGGTCGCCCCGGAGTGGCAGAACCAGGGCATAGGGCGCGAATTCCTCACCCACATGATCGAGGGCGCGCGCGACGGGGGATGCCAGATCGTGTACCTGGAGGTGCGCCCGTCCAATCTCGCCGCGCGCCACCTCTACCGCAAGGTGGGTTTCCAGCAGATCGCCATCCGCCCCGAGTACTACCCCGCGGTGTCGGGGCGCGAAGACGCGCTCTTCCTGGGCCTCACGCTTTGATGGACGAGCGCTCGCTGAGGGAGCTGGAGCTCGCGCCGGTCGCGCGGCTCTTCGGCCTGGTCGATGCAGCGGTCCATGCCGCTCCTGTCGCAGTGGTTCCCCCCAGCGTCCAGGCCGCGGCGCCGGACACTTCGGATCCCGGCAGCGCGCTGTCGGTGGCGGCGCTCGGGTGGGAAGCGCTGCGGCAAGTGGTGCGCGCATGCACCGCCTGCGGGCTGTGCGCGAAGCGCAAGCAGGCGGTGTTCGGCGTGGGCTGTGAGACGGGACCGTGGATGTTCATCGGGGAAGGGCCCGGCGCGGACGAAGACGAACAGGGCGATCCGTTCGTGGGACAGGCGGGTCGCCTGCTCGATTCGATGCTCGGCGCCGCGGGGCTGCAGCGGGGGCGCGACGTCTACATCGCCAACGTGGTGAAGTGCCGCCCGCCGGGAAACCGCACGCCCACGCCCGAGGAAGCGGCGGCGTGCGCGCCGTTCCTCGACCGGCAGATCGAGCTGGTCAAGCCGAGGATGATCGTGGCCTTGGGCAAGACCGCGGCGATGCGCCTGCTCGCCACCGAGGCGAGCCTGGGAAGCCTGCGGGGGCGCCTGCACCAGTACCGGGGCACGCCGCTCGTGGTGACCTATCACCCGGCCTACCTGCTGCGCAACCTGCCGGACAAGGCGAAAGCGTGGGAGGACCTGCTGCTCGCCCGGCGCGCAATGCGCGAATCGGCTTGAAAAGGCGGTTTGCGGCCCCCATCATTCGCGCAGGCGGGATCTCCGCCCTTCGAGGAGAGGGAAAAATGCGCAAGCTCCTGTGGGCCCTGCCGCTTCTGGCGGCGCTCACGCTGTCCGGCTGCGGCTACAACGATTTCCAGACCAAGGACGAGCAGGTGAAGGCGGCCTGGTCCGAGGTCCTGAACCAGTACAAGCGGCGCGCCGACCTCATTCCCAACCTGGTGGCGACGGTGCAGGGTTACGCGTCCCAGGAAAAGGACGTGCTGCTGGGCGTGACCCAGGCGCGCGCCCGGGTGGGCTCGATGCAGCTCACGCCCGAGGCGCTCAATGACCCCCAGGCGATGAAGCAGTTCCAGGCCGCCCAGGGCCAGCTCACCAGCGCGCTTTCGAGGCTGCTCGTGGTGGCGGAGAACTATCCGCAGCTGAAGAGCGACGCGAACTTCCGCGAGCTGCAGGCCCAGCTGGAGGGCACCGAGAACCGCATCACTACCGCGCGCAACCGCTTCATCAAGGCGACCCAGGACTACAACATCCTGGCGCGCCAGTTCCCGACCAACCTCACCGCCATGATGTTCGGCTACAAGCCGAAGGAGAGCTTCACGGTCGAGAACGAGAAGGCGATCGCCGAGCCGCCGAAGGTGGATTTCGCGCCGAAGTCCGCGGTGCCCGCCGCGCCGTCGCCCACTCCGGCGACGCCTCCCGCGGCCAAGTAGCATGACGCGATCCCTGGGCCGCCTCCTCACGGGGGCGCTCGCCCTGTTCCTTCCGGCGATGGCCGCGCTCGCGGCCGCGCCCGCGGATCCGATCCCGGTTCCCCGGCTCACCGCCCGGGTGATCGACCAGACCGGGACCCTCACCGCGCAGGAGCGCGACTCCCTCGAAGCGAAGCTGCGCGCCTTCGAGCAGGCCCGCGGCTCGCAGGTCGCGGTGCTGCTGGTGCCCTCCATCGGAACGGAGCCGATCGAGGATTTCTCCACCCGCGTGACCGATGCGTGGCAGCTCGGCCGCAAGGGGGTGGACGACGGCGTGCTCTTCGTGATCGCCAAGCAGGAGCGCAAGATGCGCATCCAGACCGGGCGGGGTGTCCAGGGAACCCTCACCGACGCGCTGTCCAAGCGGATCATCGCCGAGATCGTCGCGCCGCGCTTTCGCACCGGAGACTTCGCCGGCGGAATCGACGCGGGCGTGGACGCCATCGTGAAGGCGATCGAGGGCGAGGAGCTGCCGCTGCCGGAGATGAAGCCGTCCGCGCGCAAGGTCGGGACATCCTCGTCGTACTCGGACTTCGTCTGGCT
>JAAOZZ010000214.1 GCA_012274175.1 Betaproteobacteria bacterium | reverse complement strand
GGTCACGCCGTAGGCGTCGGCCGGCCCGGAAGGCCGCAGGGCGAGCCACAGGCCCACGAGCAGGGTCACGGGCGCGAGGGGCAGCGCCAGCCGCCAGGCGGCGGCGGGACGCTCCCGGTACCACCGCACCGCGGCGTGGATCCCATACGCGATGAGCAGCGCCACGCTCGCGGCGCGCGTGAGGTAGGCGCAGGCGAGGAGCACCCCGAACACGAGCCACTGCCCGGTCTTGCCGGGTCGCGCCTCGAGGCGCGCGGCGTAGTACGCGAGCGCCGCCATGGAAACGAGGAGGAACAGGGGCTCGCTCAGGATCCCCTTCATGCCGATCCACGCGTTGGGCGTGAAGACGAAGAGCGCGGCCACCACGACGCCGCCCGCCTCGCTCGCCAGCTCTCGCGCGGCGAAGCGCCACACCGGCACGAGGGCGGCGAGCGCGAGCCCGGCCACCACGAGGTGGGCGGCGAGCAGGTCGCGGCTCGCGCCGGTCCAGGCGAGGACGAGGGGAAAGAGCGGCGGGAAATTCGCCCTCCACGGCACCCAGGGATCGGCGAGCGCGTCGCCGCCGGGAGCGAAGTGGCGGGCGAGGGTGAGGTAGCTCACGCTGTCGTCGCCGATCGTGGCGATGCCGTGCTGCCAGGCGAAGGCGAACATCGCGGGCGCCACGAGGATCAGCAGGCACGCGAAGAGGAATCGGGCGCTCAAAGAAAAAGGCCGACGCGAGGTCGGCCTTTCCATCCCGGGAGCCGAGGACATCAGGCGGCCTTCGCGTCCTTCCGGGGAGCTTCCTCGGGGGCCTGCGGGCGGTCCACCAGCTCGACCAGCGCCATGGGCGCGTTGTCGCCCTGGCGGAAGCCGAACTTGAGGATGCGCAGGTAACCGCCGTTGCGCGCCTTGTAGCGCGGGCCCAGCTCGTCGAAGAGCTTGACCACCGTGTCGCGGTCGCGCAGGCGGTCGAAGGCGAGCCGCTTGTTGGCGAGCGTCGGGTTCTTGCCCAGGGTGATGATGGGCTCGGCCACGCGGCGCAGTTCCTTCGCCTTCGGCAGCGTGGTCTTGATGGCCTCGTGCTGGAGCAGCGAGACGGTCATGTTGCGCAGCATCGCGAGGCGATGGCTGCTGGTCTTGTTGAGCTTGCGAAGCCCGTGACGGTGGCGCATGGTTGCTTTCCTTTCACTCTCTTGGCTTATTCAGCCTTATTGGTATTGTGGTTTTGGAAAGGGAGAAGGCTTACCCTCTCCCAGGTGGGCGGGGGAACATCACTTCGTGAGGCCCGCCACCGGCCAGTTCTCCAGCTTCATGCCGAGGGTGAGGCCCTTGGAGGCGAGCACTTCCTTGATCTCGTTCAGCGATTTGCGGCCGAGGTTGGGGGTCTTCAGCAGCTCGTTCTCGGTGCGCTGGATCAGGTCGCCGATGTAGTAGATGTTCTCGGCCTTGAGGCAGTTGGCCGAGCGCACCGTGAGCTCCAGGTCGTCGACGGGCTGCAGCAGGATCGGATCGACCTGCGGCTGGGCGCTCTCGACGCGCTCCTCGCTCGTGGACTGCAGGGAGGCGAACACGGAGAGCTGGTCGACGAGCACGCTCGCGGAATAGCGCACCGCTTCCTCCGGCTCGATCACGCCGTTGGTCTCGATGTCGATCACCAGGCGGTCCAGGTCCGTCCTCTGCTCGACCCGCGCGCTCTCCACCTGGTAGCTCACCCGGCGCACCGGCGAGAACGAGGCGTCGAGCAGGATCGAGCCGATGGTGCGCGTGTCGTCCTGGCGGCGGGAAGTGGCCGGAACGTATCCGCGCCCCTTCTCGATCTTGATCGTCATGTCGATCTTGCCGCCCTGGGTGAGGTGCGCGATCACGTGGTCGGGATTGATGATCTCGACGTCGTGGGTCTGCTCGATGTCGGCGGCGGTCACCGGCCCGGCGGCGGCCTTCTTCAGCTTCAAGGTGGCCTCGGCGCGGTTGTGCAGCTTCATCACCACGCCCTTCAGGTTCAGGATGACGTCGACCACGTCCTCCTGCACGCCTTCGATGGTGGAATACTCGTGCAGCACGCCCGCGATCTTCACTTCCGTCGCGGCGTAGCCGGGCATCGAGGAAAGCAGGATGCGGCGCAGCGCGTTGCCGAGCGTGTGGCCGTAGCCGCGCTCGAAGGGCTCCATGATAACTTTCGCGTGGGTGGGCGTGAGGTTCTGGACGTCGATGATGCGGGGCTTCAGGAAATTCGTGGCGGTGCTTTGCATTCGGGGGTACCTCTGCCAGATGCGTTTGAGGAAGCGAGCTCCAGCGTTTGCTTCGAGTCCTGCCGGTTACTTCGAGTAAAGCTCGACCACCAGCTGTTCGTTCACGTCGGAGGCGAACTCCGCGCGGTCGGGCAGTTGCTTGAACGTGCCCTTGAAGTTCTTGGAATCGACCTCGACCCAGCTCGGGAAGCCGTTCTGCTCCGCGAGGTCGAGGGATGCCTTGATGCGAAGCTGTCCGCGCGACTTCTCGCGCACGGACACGGTGTCGGTCGCGCGCACCAGGTACGAGGGGATGTTCACGGACTTGCCGTTCACCTCGATCGACTTGTGGGACACGAGCTGGCGGGCCTCGGCGCGCGTGGACGCGAAGCCCATGCGGTAGACGACGTTGTCCAGGCGGCTCTCCAGCATCTGGAGCAGCACCTCGCCCGTGGCGCCGCGCTTGGTGATCGCCTTGTCGAAGTAGTTGCGGAACTGGCGCTCGAGCACGCCGTACATGCGGCGGATCTTCTGCTTCTCGCGCAGCTGCGTGCCGTACTCCGAGATGCGGGTGGACTTGGCGCCGTGCTGTCCGGGGCGCGAGTCCAGCTTGCACTTCGTGTCGAGCGAGCGGCGCGCGCTCTTCAGGAAGAGGTCGGTGCCTTCCCGCCGCGAGAGCTTGCACTTGGGTCCGGTATAGCGTGCCACGGTGTTCTCCTAATGATCTCTGTACTGGTGGGGCGCCCGGGTGCCGGGCGCTCCCCGTTGCGTCACATCCGACGGCGCTTGGGAGGCCGGCATCCGTTGTGCGGCACGGGCGTTACGTCCGCGATCGAGATGATCTTGAGCCCCAGCGCGTTCAGGGCGCGCACGGCGGACTCGCGCCCCGGGCCCGGGCCCTTGATGCGCACCTCGAGGTTCTTCACCCCGTGCTCCTGGGCGGCGCGCCCGGCGGACTCGGCGGCCACCTGGGCCGCGAACGGGGTGGACTTGCGCGAGCCCTTGAAGCCCGCGGCCCCGGAGGTCGCCCAGGAAAGCGCGTTGCCCTGGCGGTCGGTGATGGTGATGATGGTGTTGTTGAACGACGCGTGCACGTGGGCGATGCCCTCGGAGACGACTTTCTTCACCTTCTTGCGGACGCGCGTCGCGGCGGGTGCCTTGGCCATGGGATTGCTTCCTTTTCTCGGTTAGGCGGTGGCGGACTTGGACAGCCGCACGGCCTTCCGCGGACCCTTGCGGGTGCGGGCGTTGGTGCGGGTGCGCTGGCCGCGCACGGGCAGCCCCTTCTTGTGGCGCACGCCGCGGTAGCAGCCCAGGTCCATCAGCCGCTTGATGTTCATCGACGTCTCGCGGCGCAGGTCGCCTTCCACCGTGAACTTGGCCACCTGCTCGCGCAGCTTGTCCATCTCGGCGTCGGTCAGGTCCTTGATCTTGGCCGACTGGCGCACGCCGACCGTGTCGCAGATCTGGCGCGCGCGCGAGCGTCCGATGCCGAAGATCGCGGTGAGCGCGATCGCGGCGTGCTGGTGGTTCGGGATGTTGATTCCTGCAATACGGGCCATGGTTGTCCTCGGGGTTGCGTCGTGGCGGCGACAGCGCTTCAGCCCTGGCGCTGCTTGTGGCGCGGGTCGGTGCAGATCACGCGCACCACGCGCTTGCGCCGCACGATCTTGCACTTGCGGCAGATTTTCTTGACGGAAGCCTGCACTCGCATCGTCGTTCTCCTTACTTGGCGCGGAAGGTGATCCGCGCCTTGGTCAAATCGTAGGGTGTGAGCTCCACGGTCACCTTGTCGCCGGGAAGGATGCGGATGTAGTGCATGCGCATCTTCCCGGAGATGTGTCCCAGGACCACGTGCCCGTTCTCGAGCTTCACCCTGAACATCGCGTTGGGGAGCGTCTCGACGATCTCCCCCTGCATCTGGATCGTTTCTTCCTTGGCCATCGTCAACGCACCGGCAGGCCCGAGCCGCCCTTGAAGTTCGCCTTCTTGAGCAGGCTCTCGTACTGGTGCGACATGAGGTAGGCCTGGAGCTGCGCCATGAAATCCATGGTGACGACCACCACGATCAGCAGCGAAGTGCCGCCGAAGTAGAACGGCACGTTGTACTGGGAATGCATGAACTCGGGCACCAGGCACACGAGCGTGATGTAGATCGCGCCGATCAGCGTCAGGCGCGTGAGGATCTTGTCGATGTAGCGCGCGGTCTGGTCGCCAGGGCGTATCCCGGGCACGAAGGCCCCGCTCTTCTTCAGGTTGTCGGCCGTCTCCTTCGAGTTGAAGACGAGCGCGGTGTAGAAGAAGCAGAAGAAGATGATCGCCGAGGCGTAGAGCAGGATGTAGAGCGCCTGCCCGGGCGAGAGCGCGGCCGACACGTCCTTCAGCCACGTCATGTGCTCGTTGGAGCCGAACCAGCTCGCGAGCGTGGCGGGGAACAGGATGATCGACGAGGCGAAGATCGGCGGGATCACGCCCGACATGTTGAGCTTGAGCGGCAGGAACGAGCTCTGGCCGCCGTAGAGCCGGTTGCCGACCTGGCGCTTCGCGTAGTTCACCAGGATGCGCCGCTGGCCCTTCTCGATGAACACCACCACGGCGGTCACCCCGGCCACGATGGCGAAGATGAGCAGCGCGATGAACACCGACATGGCCCCGGAGCGCACCAGCTCGAGGGTGCCCGCGATCGCGTGGGGAAGTCCCGCCACGATGCCCCCGAAGATGATCATCGAGATGCCGTTGCCGATCCCGCGCTCGGTGATCTGCTCGCCCAGCCACATGAGGAACATCGTGCCGGTCATGAGCGTCACCACGGTGGTGAAGCGGAACGCGAGGCCCGGGTCGAGCACGAGGCCGCGCTGGGACTCGAGCGCGATCGAGATACCCAGCGCCTGGAAGAGCGAGAGCACCACCGTGCCGTAGCGCGTGTACTGGGTGATCTTGCGCCGCCCCGCCTCCCCCTCCTTCTTGAGGGCTTCCAGCTGCGGCGAGACCACCGTCAGCAGCTGCATGATGATCGAGGCCGAGATGTAGGGCATGATCCCCAGGGCGAAGATCGTGAAGCGCGAAAGCGCCCCTCCCGAGAACATGTTGAACATGTCCAGGATTCCGCCCCGGTTCTGGTTGAAGAGCTTCGCCAGCTCGGCCGGGTCGATGCCCGGCACCGGGATGTGCGCGCCCACGCGGTAGACGACGAGCGCGCCCGCCAGGAACCACAGGCGGCGCTTCAGGTCGCCGAGCTTGCCGAGGGTCGCGAAGGGATTGGACGACAATGCAGGGGTCTCCGGTACTTACCTGGCCGCGGGCTTGGCCGCGGATTTGGCTGCGGGCTTGCCCGAGGATTTGCCCGCTTTCGCCACGAGCTTGTCCAGGACGGGCGCGGCCACCATCTCGGCCACGCTGCCGCCGGCCTGCTCGATCGCCGCCCGGGCGCCCTTGCTGGCCCCCAGGCCCGACACCTTGAACGCCTTGGACACCGCGCCGGCGAGAATGATCTTGGCGCGCTCGACCCCTGCGGACACGAGTCCGGCCTTCTTGAGGCTCGCGAGGTCGATCGCTTCGCCCTCGACCTTGGCCAAGTCGCCGGAGCGCACCTCGGCCGCCTTCGTGATCGTCACCGCGAGGAAGCCCCGCTTGGGAAGCCGGCGCTGCAGCGGCATCTGGCCGCCCTCGAAACCCACCTTGTGGAAGCCGCCCGCGCGCGATTTCTGTCCCTTGTGGCCGCGGCCCGCGGTCTTGCCCAGCCCCGAGCCGATGCCGCGCCCGACGCGCTTCGGGTTCTTCTTCGAGCCGGCGGCCGGCTTGATGGTGTTGAGTTCCATGGTCCCTTATTCCTCGACCTTCACCAGGTAGCTCACCTGGTTGATCATTCCGCGGATCGCGGGCGTATCGGCCACGTGCACCGAGTGCTCGCGGTGCTTGAGCCCCAGGCCCTTCACCGACTCGCGATGCTTGTGGATCGTGCCGCGCAAGCCCTTCACGAGCGTGACCTTGATCGTCTTGGCGGAACCGGCCGGCTTCTTCTGGTCTGCAGACATGACTCGATCCTCAGGCGATCTCTTCGACCTTCTTGCCGCGCTTGGCCGCGATCTCCGACGGGCGGCGCTGCTGGCCGAGTCCGTCGAGGGTCGCGCGCACGACGTTGTAGGGATTGGTCGAGCCGTGGCACTTGGCGGAGATGTTGGTCACTCCCATCACCTCGAAGACCGCGCGCATGGCGCCGCCCGCCTTGATGCCGTTGCCCTCGACCGCGGGCTTCATCATCACCCGCGTGGCCCCGTGGCGGCCGAGCACGTCGTGGTGGATCGTCCCGCTCTTCAGGGGGATCTTCACCATGTTGCGCCGGGCCTGTTCCATCGCCTTCTGAACGGCCACCGGCACCTCGCGCGCCTTGCCCTTGCCCATGCCGATCGAGCCGTCGCCGTCGCCCACCACCGTGAGGGCGGCAAAGCCCAGGATGCGTCCGCCCTTCACCACCTTGGTGACGCGGTTCACCGAGATCATCTTCTCGCGCAGGCCGTCGCTCTTGTCGTCGGAGCCGCCGCGGTGGTCCATTTTCGCCATGTCGCCGTCCTTAGAACTTGAGTCCGCCCTCGCGGGCGGCTTCGGCCAGCGCTTTCACGCGGCCGTGGTAGCTGAAGCCGGCGCGGTCGAAGGCCACCTGGGTCACGCCCGCGGCCTTCGCCTTCTCGGCGATCCTCTTGCCCACCTCGGCGGCGGCGTCCTTCTTGCCCCCGTTGGGGTGCGTCGCGCGCACTTCCTTCTCGAGCGTCGAGGCGCATGCGATCACCTTGCCGCCCGTCGCATCGATCACCTGGGCGTAGATGTGCTGGTTGGTGCGGTGCACCGTGAGGCGCACCGCTTCCTGCCGGCCGATGCGCACGCGCGTCTTGGCGGCACGGCGCTGTCTCGAAACTTTCTTGTCCATGTCCTAGATCCCCTGCTAGCGGAGTTGAGCGGCGGCTTGCTGTCCGCTCCAACGATCGCGCTGCTTGCGGAGTTGAGCGGCGGCTTGCCGTCCGCTCCAACGATCGCCCCGCTGCCCGATCTTCGTATTCATCATCACTTCTTCTTCGTTTCTTTGAGCGCAACCTGCTCGCCCGTGTAGCGCACGCCCTTGCCCTTGTAGGGCTCGGGCCCCTTGTAGGCGCGGATCTCGGCGGCGACCTGGCCCACCCTCTGGCGATCCACGCCCTTGATCACGATCTCGGTCTGCGTGGGGGTCTCGGCCTTCACGCCGTCGGGCAGCGCGTGCACGATCGGATGCGAGAATCCCAGCGTGAGGTTCACCTTGTTGCCCTGGGCCTGGGCGCGGTAGCCCACGCCCACCAGCGACAGGCGTTTCTCGAAGCCCTGCTTCACGCCGTGCACCATGTTGGCGACGATGGCGCGCATCGTGCCGGAAAGCGCGTTGGCTTCCTTGCTCTCGTTGGCCGCGGCGAAGGTGACCTTGTCGCCGTCGCGCTTGACGACGACGTCGCGCGCGATCGACTGCGTGAGGGTGCCCAGGGGGCCCTTCACCGTGAGCTCGGAGGCGCCCAGGGTGACCTCGACCTTATCGGGGATCACGACGGGGTACTTGGCGATTCGGGACATGTCGCTTTCCTTTAGACCACGATGCAGAGCACTTCGCCGCCGATGCCCGTCTCGCGGGCGCGCCGGTCCGTCATCACGCCCCGGGACGTGGACACGATGGCGACTCCCAGGCCGTTCATCACCTGGGGGATGTCCTCGCGCCCCTTGTAGATGCGCAGTCCCGGGCGTGAGACTCGCTCGATCTTCTCGATCACGGGCTTGCCGGCGTAGTACTTGAGCCCGATCTCGATCACGGGCTTGCCGTCCATGTCGCGCTGCGCGAAGTCCTCGATGTAGCCCTCGTCCTTGAGGACCTGGGCGATGGCGTGCTTCACCTTCGATGCCGGCACCATCACGCTCACCTTTTCCGTAGCCTGGGCGTTGCGGATGCGGGTCAGCATGTCGGCGATGGGGTCACTCATGCTCATGTATGGGCTCCTACCAGCTCGCCTTGATCATTCCGGGGATTTCGCCGCGCATCGCAATCTCGCGGATCTTGTTGCGCGCGAGGCCGAACTTGCGGAACGTGCCGCGGGGCCGTCCCGTGATGGCGCAGCGGTTGCGCAGGCGCACGGGGGAGGCGTCGCGGGGCATCGCCTGGATCTTCGCGCGCGCCTCGTCGCGGGCATCGTCCGTGGCCTTCGGGTCGCGGATGATCGAATTGAACTGCTTTCTCTTCTCGGCGTACTTCTTCACCATGGCTTCGCGTTTCGCCTGGCGGTTGATGACGGCAAGCTTGGCCATTACGCAGCCCTCTCAGTCCTGAACGGGAACCGGAACGCGGCGAGGAGCGCCTTGGCTTCCTCGTCGGATCTCGCGGTGGTGGTGATGGAAATGTTCAAACCCCGCAGCGCGTCGACCTTGTCGTACTCGATCTCGGGGAAGATGATCTGTTCCTTGATGCCCATGTTGTAGTTGCCGCGGCCGTCGAAGGCCCTTCCCGACACGCCGCGGAAGTCGCGCACGCGCGGCAGCGCGATGGTGACCAGGCGGTCGAGGAACTCGTACATCCTGCGATTGCGCAGCGTCACCATCGTTCCCACGGGATAGCCGGTGCGGATCTTGAAGCCGGCGATCGACTTCTTCGACTTGGTCACCACCGGCTTCTGGCCCGCGATCTTCTGCAGGTCGCCCCCGGCGTTCTCGAGGATCTTCTTGTCGGCGACCGCCTCGCCCACGCCCATGTTGAGCGTGATCTTGGTGACTCGCGGCACCTGCATCTGGGTCTTGTAGCCGAACTTCTTCATGAGCGCCGGCACGATCGCGTCGCGGTACTGCACCTGCAGGCGCGGGGGCTGCGTGGGCGCGGCCTCCTTTGCGGCGGGCTTGTCGCCCTTCGCCTGCTTGGGCGCCTTCGATACCTTCGCGGGCTTCGCGTCGGCCGCCGGGGGCTTGCCGCCCCCCTGCTTCGCCTTCGCGCCCTTCGCGTCCTTGTCCGGTTTCTGGTCTTTGGTAGCCATGATCTGGTCTCTCGGGCCCTAGCCTCAAACGTCCACGACTTCGCCGTTGGACTTGAAAAAGCGCACCTTGCGCGGTGCGGCCGCGCCCTGCGCCTCGAGGAACTTGAATCCCACGCGGTCGCCCTTGCCCGTGGCGGGATTCAGTAGCATCACGTTCGACAGATGCACCGGCATCTCCTTGTCCACGATGCCCCCGGTCTGGCCCTTCATCGGGTTCGGCCGGGTGTGCTTCTTCATGCGGTTCACGCCTTCGACGAGGACCTTGCCCGACACCAGCACGCGCAGCACCGTGCCGCGCTTGCCCTTGTCCCTGCCGGTGGTGACGACCACCTGGTCGCCCTTTCGGATTTTCTGCATGGGAACTCCGCTAGCGCACCCGGCCCTTCCGGGGCCGGCCGCGCGAATATCCAGTCACAATACTTCGGGTGCCAGCGACACGATCTTCATGAATCGCTCGGTGCGCAGCTCCCGCGTCACCGGCCCGAAGATGCGCGTGCCGATCGGCTCGAGCTTGGGATTCAGGAGCACGGCGGCGTTGGTGTCGAACTTGATGACGGAGCCGTCCGCACGGCGCACGCCATGGGCCGTGCGCACGACCACCGCGCTGTAGACCTCGCCCTTCTTCACCCGCCCGCGGGGGGCAGCGCTCTTCACGCTGACCTTGATGATGTCCCCGATGCCCGCATAGCGCCGCTTGGAGCCGCCGAGCACCTTGATACACATCACCGACCGCGCGCCGGTGTTGTCGGCGACGTCGAGAATGGACTGCATCTGAATCATTGTTCTCTCTCCAACTTGGCCCGCCGCCGCAAGGGCGCCGGCCAGTCTTGGATCCGTCTTCCGCCGCCGCCCGGCCCCGGATGGGAACGAGTGGCGACTGGTCTTGGGTTTCCGGTCGCGGGACGCACCGACTGCTCGGGGCGACCCATCGGCTGGAAGGGTCAAAATGCAACCGCTCTGGGCCCGGGCGTTTGGTGCTGCAGGCTTCGGCTGGCGGCCGGGCGGCCCCCGGGGTCGCCCCCAGGCTCTCTAACTGGACTTCCGGCCGGCGAAGCCCTTGGCCGGAAGCAGGAAAGACTCTAAGTATAGCAGGTTAGCTCGGATCCCGGCAACTACTCCGGGCGGGCACGCTCCGCGACGCGGGCCACCTTCCAGGCCTTGGTCTTGGACAGGGGGCGGCATTCCTCGATCACCACCTTGTCGCCCACCTTCGCGTCATTGCCCTCGTTGTGGGCGTGGTATTTCTTCGTGCGCTTCACCACCTTGCCGATCACCGGGTGCATCACCTGGCGCTCGACCAGCACGGTGACCGTCTTGTCCATCTTGTCGCTCACCACGCGGCCGGTGAGCTGGCGCTGGCTGCTTTCGGCCGGGCTCTTCGCGGGTTGGCTCATTTCGCGCCGCCTTTCGCCTTCTGGTTGATGAAGGTGTGCACCCGCGCGATCCGGCGCCGGACGCGCTCGATCTCGCTCGGCTTGGTGAGGCTCTGGGTCGCGAGTTGCATGCGCAGCCCGAACTGGGCGCGCCTCAACTCCAGCAGCTCCTTGTTCAGCTCTTCGGCGCTCTTCGAGCGCAGGTCGTCGTTCTTGCTCATGATTCCTCCGTCAGCCTCCGATGGAACGCTGCACGAACGTCGTGCGGATCGGCAGCTTCGCGGCGGCGAGCGCGAACGCCTCGCGGGCGAGCGCCTCGTCCACCCCATCCATTTCGTAGAGCACCTTGCCCGGGACGATCTCGGCCACGAAATACTCGGGCGAGCCCTTGCCGTTGCCCATGCGGACCTCGGCCGGCTTCTTGGAGATCGGCTTGTCGGGGAAGATGCGGATCCAGATCCGCCCGCCGCGCTTGATATGGCGGGTCATCGCGCGCCGCGCCGCCTCGATCTGGCGCGCGGTGAGTCGCCCGCGCCCGGTCGCCTTCAGGCCGTACTCCCCGAAGGACACCTTCGCGCCGCGAGTGGCCACGCCCTTGTTGCGGCCCTTCTGTTCCTTGCGGTATTTCCTTCTAGCTGGCTGCAGCATTTCGCACCCCTGGTTTCCTGGCGGGTTTCTTCTCGGCCTCGGGCGCGGCAACCGCGGGCTGCTCGCCTTTGCCCAGGGTCTCGCCCTTGAAGACGAGGACCTGCACGCCGATGGTGCCGTAGGTCGTCCTGGCTTCCGAGAAGCCGTACTCGATATCGGCCCGCAGCGTGTGCAGCGGCACCCGGCCCTCGCGGTACCACTCGGTGCGGGCGATCTCGGCGCCGTTCAGGCGCCCGGCGCTGGTGATCTTGATGCCCTGCGCGCCCAGGCGCATCGCGTTCTGCATCGCGCGCTTCATCGCGCGGCGGAACATGACGCGCTTCTCGAGCTGGCTCGTGATCGAGTCGGCGATGAGCTGGGCGTCGAGCTCGGGCTTCCTGATCTCCTCGATGTTCACGTGCACCGGCACGCCCATCAGCTTCTGCAGCGCGTTCCTCAGGCCCTCGATGTCCTCCCCCTTCTTGCCGATCACCACCCCGGGACGCGCCGAGTAGATGGTGATGCGCGCGTTCTTCGAGGGACGCTCGATCACGACCTTGCCGACCGCGGCGTGTGAGAGCTTCTTCTTGAGGTATTCGCGCACCTTGATGTCCTCGGCGAGCATGCCGGGGAAGTTCTTGGTGTTCGCGAACCACTTCGAGCCCCAGTTGCGGTTCACCGACAGGCGAAAGCCGACCGGATTGATCTTCTGTCCCATGGCTATTCCTTTTTCCCGTCGCCGACCGTGAGGAACACGTGGCAGGTGGGCTTCACGATGCGGTTGCCGCGCCCCTTGGCGCGCGCCTGGAAGCGCTTGAGCACCGGGCCCTTTTCCACGCAGATGGCGGTGACCTTGAGCTCGTCGATGTCCGCGCCGTTGTTGTGCTCGGCGTTGGCGATCGCGCTCTCCAGCACCTTCTTGATGATCTTCGCACCCTTCTTCGGCGTGAAGGAAAGGATGTTGAGCGCGTTGCCGATGGACTGGCCCCGCACGAGGTCGGCGACGAGGCGGCCCTTCTGGGCCGACAGCCTCACGCCGTAGAGCTTCGCTTGGACATTCATCGCGGTCTCCTCACTTCTTCGCCTGGGCCGGCGCCGCCGAGGGCGCGGGAGCGGCGACCTTCCTGTCGGCCGAATGGCCCTTGAAGGTGCGCGTCAGGGCGAATTCGCCGAGCTTGTGCCCGACCATGTTCTCGGTCACGTAGACGGGGATGTGCTGCTTGCCGTTGTGGACCGCGATCGTGAGCCCCACGAAGTCGGGCAGGACCGTGGAGCGGCGCGACCAGGTCTTGATCGGGCGCTTGTCCTTGGCGGCTTGCGCCGCCTCCACCTTCTTCATGAGGTGCCCGTCTACGAACGGGCCTTTCTTGATGGAACGTCCCATGGTTACCCCTTAAGCCTTCTTGTGGCGGCTGCGCACGATCATCGTCTGCGTGCGCTTGTTGCTGCGGGTCTTCTTGCCCTTCGCGGGCTGCCCCCAGGGCGACACCGGGTGGCGGTTGCCGCGCGTGCGGCCGCCCAGCGGGTGGTCGACCGGGTTCATCGTCTCGCCGCGCACCGTCGGGCGGATGCCGCGCCAGCGGTTGGCCCCCGCCTTGCCGATCACGCGCAGGTTGTGCTCCTCGTTTCCCACCTCGCCGATGGTCGCACGGCAGTTGATGTGCACGCGGCGGATCTCGCCGGAGCGCATGCGAAGCTGCGCGTACTCGCCTTCGCGCGCGAGCAGCTGCACGCCCGCGCCGGCAGCGCGTGCGATCTGCGCGCCCTTGCCGGGCATCATCTCGACGCAATGCACCGTGGTGCCCACGGGGATGTTCCTGAGGGGCAGCGTGTTGCCCGACTTGATCGGGGCCTCGGACCCGCTCTGCACCTGCTGGCCCACCGCGATGCCCTTGGGGGCGATCATGTAGCGGCGCTCGCCGTCGGCGTAGCAAAGCAGCGCGATGTTGGCGCTGCGGTTCGGGTCGTACTCCAGGCGCTCGACCTTGGCCGGGATGCCGTCCTTGTCGTTGCGGCGGAAGTCGATCACGCGGTAGTGCTGCTTGTGCCCGCCGCCCTGGTGGCGGGTCGTGATGTTGCCCATGGAATTGCGCCCGGCGCGCCGCGACTGCTTTTCCAGCAGCGGCGCGTGCGGGGCTCCCTTGTGCAGGTCCGCGTTCACGACCTTCACCATCGACCGGCGCCCGGCCGAGGTGGGCTTTGTCTTGACAAGAGCCATGTCAGGCCGCTCCTTCGAGGAAGTTGATGTCGGAGTCGCCCAGGAGGCTCACGTACGCCTTCTTGATGCCCTTGCGCCTGCCGACGAAGCGGCCGTGCCGCTTCTCCTTGCCCTTCACGTTCACCACGTTCACGGCGCCCACCTGGACCTTCTGCTCCTTGAAGAGCAGCTCCACCGCGGCCTTGATCTCGGCCTTGGTGGCGTCGGGCAGCACCTCGAACACCACCTGCTTGCGGGTCTCGCCCACGAGCGTGGCCTTCTCGGAGATCACCGGGGCCACGATCACCTTCAACAGTCTTTCCTGGTTCATGCCAGGGCCTCCTCGAGGTGCTTCACCGCGGCCTTGGTCACGAGCACTTTCTCGAAACGCATCAGGCTCACCGGATCGGCGTGGCGCGCCTCGAGCACCAGCACGTTGGGCAGGTTGCGCGAGGACAGGTAGAGGTTCTCGTCGAGCGCGTCGGTGAGGATCAGGACGTGGTCCAGCCCCAGCGTGCGCAGCTTCCCGGCGAGGACCTTGGTCTTGGGCTCCGCGACGCTGAGCCCGTCGATCACCGCGAGGCGCTCCTCGCGCACCAGCTGCGACAGGATCGAGGCCATGCCGGCGCGGTACATCTTGCGGTTCACCTTCTGGCTGAAATTCTCGTCGGGCTTGTTGGGGAAGATCCGTCCGCCGCCGCGCCAGAGGGGGCTCGACGTCATGCCCGCGCGGGCGCGCCCGGTGCCTTTCTGGCGCCAGGGCTTCTTGGTGGAGTGGCGCACTTGCGCGCGCGTCTTCTGCGCGCGCGTGCCCTGCCGGCCGTTGGCCTGGTAGGCGACGACCACCTGGTGGATCAGCGACTCGTTGTAGCTGCGCCCGAACAGGGTCTCTGAGGCGTCGACGGAGGCCTGGGCCTCGCCCTTCTCGTTGATGACCTTGAGTTCCATCACTTGGCTCCCTTCGCGGCCTTCGCCTTCACGCTCGGGCGCACGACGACGGCCCCGTTCTTCGGGCCGGGCACCGAGCCCTTGACCATGATGAGCGAGCGCTCCGCGTCCACCCGCGCGACCTCGAGCAGCTGGATGGTGCGGCTCACGTTGCCGAGGTGGCCCGACATGCGCTTGCCGGGAAACACGCGACCCGGGTCCTGCGCCATGCCGATCGATCCGGGGCTGTTGTGGGAGAGCGAGTTGCCGTGGGAAGCGCGGTTCGAGGAGAAGTGGTGGCGCTTGATGACGCCCGCGAAGCCCTTGCCCAGCGTGGTGCCGGACACGTCCACCTTCTGGCCGGGCTGGAACATGTCGACCTTGAGCTCGCTCCCCGCCTTGAGGCTGCCCGCGGCGTCGGCGGCCACGCGGAACTCGCGCAGCTGCGAGCCCGCCTCCACGCCCGCCTTGGCGTAGTGGCCGGCCATGGCCTTGTTCACGCGCTTGGCGCGTCGCGTGCCGAACGCGACCTGCACCGCGACGTAGCCGTCCGCTTCCTGGGTCTTGACCTGGGCCACGCGGTTGCCCGCGCAGTCGATCACCGTCACGGGAACGGACGTGCCGTCGTCCTTGAAGATGCGCATCATGCCGACCTTGCGGCCGACGAGACCGAGACTCATGTAACTGTCCTTTCCTTATTTGCCCCGGCGGCGCTCACCGCGGGGTGCCAACTCCTATTGGTCGGCCCTTCACTTTCCGTGCGGTGGCCCCAGGGCCGGCCGCGCGGTAAACCATCAATTATATCAGCCTGGCGGCACCCGGGCCCCGTCGCCGGGACGCGGAAGCGCCGGGCGCTACAGCTTGATCTCGACGTCCACGCCCGCCGGGAGGTCCAGCTTCATCAGCGCATCGACCGTCTTGTCGGTGGGCTCGATGATGTCCATCAGGCGCAGGTGCGTGCGGATCTCGAACTGGTCGCGCGAAGTCTTGTTCTTGTGCGGCGAGCGCAGGATGTCGAAGCGCTCGATGCGCGTGGGCATGGGCACCGGGCCCTTCACCACCGCGCCGGTGCGCTTGGCCGTCTCCACGATCTCGAGGGCCGACTGGTCGATCAGCTTGTAGTCGAACGCCTTGAGGCGGATGCGGATCTTCTGCTTGGCAAGGGCTTGGGCCATGGCGCTTTCTCTTTCGGAAATCTGCGTGCTGTATCGGATGACTACTCGAGAACCTTGGAAACGACTCCGGCGCCCACGGTGCGTCCGCCCTCACGGATGGCGAAGCGCAGCTTCTCCTC